>CALAEU010000050.1 GCA_937891215.1 uncultured Clostridia bacterium | reverse complement strand
CTTCAAATGCAAATCTTCGTAATTTTGGCGAAAGAGTTGCTATGAATATGCCAATTCAGGGTACTGCGGCAGATATTATCAAAATAGCAATGATTAAAGTTTGGGAAAGACTAAAAAAAGAAGTTCCTGAAGCGCATTTGATTATGCAGGTGCACGACGAACTGATTATTGAAGCACCTGAAAGTAAACAGGAAGAAGTTGCACTTCTTTTAAAGCAGGAAATGGAAAACGCAGTTACAATGTCAGTTCCGTTTTGTGCAGATGTAAATTGTGGAAAAACCTGGTATGATGCAAAATGATTGATGATATAAGAATTGAAGTGATGAATGAAACTCACCTGAAAGATTTAGCATTACTTGAAAAACAATGCTTTTCTGTTCCGTGGAGCGAAAAAGCTTTAAGGTCAGAGTTAGAAAAAGAAAACGCAAGATTTTTTGTAGCAATAACCAAAAATGAAGTTTCAGGTTATATTGGTGCAAATAATGTTTTAGGTGAAGTCTATATTGATAATATTGCAGTTTTTTATAACTATCGAGGTTTTGGTATAGGTGAGTCGCTTTTAAGACACCTTATAAAAGTTTCAGAAGATGAAAACTGTAATTTAGTTACACTGGAAGTAAGGGTGAGTAATACCCCTGCGAGAAACCTTTATGAAAAGTTAGGTTTTCAGAATATTGGTGTGCGTAAGAACTTTTACGAGCAACCAAAAGAAGATGCAATAATATATACAAAATATTTAGGAGTATCTGAATGAAAATTTTAAGTATAGAAAGTTCTTGTGATGAAACTGCGGCAGCGGTGGTTGAAGACGGAAGACGCGTCCTTTCAAATATTGTTGCAAGTCAGGTCGAAGAACATAAAATTTATGGTGGTGTTGTGCCTGAGATTGCGTCACGTCGTCATGTTGAAGCAATAAGTGGCGTTGTGAAAAGTGCTCTTAGTGAAGCAAAATGTACATTAGATGATATTGACGCTATTGCAGTAACTTATGCACCAGGACTTATTGGTGCACTTTTAGTTGGTGTAAATTACGCCAAAGGTCTTTCTTTTGCAACTGGTAAACCACTTGTACCAGTTCACCATTTAAGGTCACATATAGCGGCAAACTATTTAACAAGTGAAGATTTGAAACCACCATTTTTAGCACTTGTAGTGTCTGGCGGTCACAGTCATATTGTTAATGTTAAAAGTTATACAGATTTTGAGGTTATAGGTAGAACGAGGGATGATGCCGCAGGTGAAGCGATGGACAAAGCAGCAAGAACTGTGGGTCTTCCATATCCTGGTGGAGTTAATCTTGATAAAATTTCTGTTAATGGTGACGAGAATAAATATAAATTTCCTGTGCCACACCTTTCAACAGGAAAATATGACTTCAGTTTTTCAGGACTTAAAACATTTGCAGTTAATTTAGTACATAACGCATCACAAAAAGGTGAAGAAGTAAAACCTGAAGATTTGGGTGCATCATTTATAAAAACTGTTACAGATATTCTCACCAAAAATACAATTTCTGCAGCAAAAGATAATGATGTAAAACAAATTGTTTTAGCAGGTGGTGTTTCCGCTAACTCAAGACTTCGTAAAAAAATGGCAGAAGAATGTGAGAAAAATGGTTTCAAAATTTTTATGCCAGAACTAAAATATTGTGGAGACAATGCCGCAATGGTAGGCGCACAGGGGTACTACGAATTTTTGAGTGGTAAGAGGGCAGGAGCAGATTTAAACGCAGTAGCGTCGATGAGCATTACAGAATAATGCAGAATTCATAATGCATAATTCACAATTTAAAAAATGCTAATGTGATGAATTGAGGGTCTGCTACGCAATTATA
>CALAEU010000049.1 GCA_937891215.1 uncultured Clostridia bacterium | reverse complement strand
CCGAAAAAGGCGTCGAGCACTGCATCGTTTTCTGATACAACACCAAAAAAGCCACCCATACTTTAACCTCCGGATTTAATATATATTAAAAGTTGAATTTTTCTTCAATCGCTTTATTTTTCTCTAAAACAAGTGCAGTGTCATTTTTTCTTTTAGCAATAAGTTTTTCTGCTAAATCATCATCTGTTACCGCTAAAATTTCAAGTGCTAAAAGAACAGCATTTACGCCACCGTCAATAGCAACAGTCGCTACTGGAATTCCTGATGGCATCTGAACTGTTGAAAGCAATGCTTCCATACCACCTAAATTAGCAGATTTAACAGGAATACCAATTACAGGAAGAGTTGTATTAGCTGCAATAGCCCCTGCAAGGTGTGCCGCCATACCTGCAATAGCAATAATTACGCCAAAACCATTTTTTTTGGCGTTCTCACTGAATTCTTTAGCTTCAACAGGAGTTCTGTGGGCAGAAAAGACATGAACTTCAAAAGGCGCATTAAAATCTTTTAAAGTATTAATTGCTTTTTCTGCAATTGGAAGGTCACTGTCACTACCCATAATAATAGCAACTTTTTTCATAATATTAACATCCTTTCGATGAATTATTTTTCAAAAAAACAAAAAGGCGCACTCGTTCAGAAAACAAGTGTGCCCAGACGGTCGGCAATATAGCCTGAAAGTTCCGTGTGGTGCTCCACTCGGGAATTTTTTTAGTCCCCTTTCCGTCAGTAACAATCAGACAAATTTCCAATAAAAACTATGTTTAAATTTTAACATTTTATTAACTTAAAGTCAATAGAACAATCAATAAAACAGATGACGAAAAATATAAGTTTCTGCACCTAAATTTGTACACCTTGACAAATATTTTTTAAATTCCAAAAAGAAAACAAAAAAGAGTGAAAATTATTCACTCTTTTCTTCATTATTATTTACGACATTTAATTTTTCATAGCAAAGTTTTTTGAAAAACTCAAAATTTTCTTCACCTAAAACATCTTTATTATTTATGAGAGACTGCTGATAATCATCGAACATTTTCTGTTTTTGTGTGGCTGATGATTTTTTCTCCATATTTACTACCAACTCACAGAAACTTTCGTTTATAAAACCTTTTATTATCGCATCTTTTCTCTTACTCAAATCTTCTAATTGTTCTGTCGGTTTATTACCATCAAAACGCCAGTATGGTTCAATTCTCACAAGATTTTCGGTTGTAACAATCAGCTCTCTTAAAGACTTAAAAAACACTTGCGGAAATTTTGTTGTATTAACATTCTGTGCGGCAATTGAACCTATTCTTATATTTCTTGCAACATAGTTATATGTAAGTTTTGTGAGTTTTTCCTGAGGCAAAAGTTTTCTTGTAACAGGTGTACCCGAAACAATCTTCTGAAGCGCAATACGCTCTTCTCTGTCGTATTCCCTTGGTTTAAATGAATTGCCGGTGTCCGACTTTTTCTTCTTTTTAAATAACATTTTTGATTTCCTTTATAAATTTATAGATTAATTTTAGCACATAAAATGTTTTTGTCAATAGAGATAATATTCAGTCTGCAAGTTGCATACTCTAAACCTCTGCTGTCTGTCATTGAGTGAAGAATACTATAAATGTTTCTTAAATCATTTTTAATTTCATACACATCTTTGGTACTTGCACTACTCTTTTTGAGTTGCTTTGCATAATTCATCAGTTGTTCTTCACTCGGTATATAATCTTTTACAAGTTTAAACTGTGACTGAAGATATAAAAACGCTGATTTCAATTCAGGATTTTCTTCAAGCACCTTTTTCGCATCCGGAGAGAGTTTTAAAGATTTTACGCTTTTTTCGTTTTCAATATCAGTTTTTTCGCTTTTTTCTTGATTTTCGTTGACATTTGAATAATTTTGTGATTTAATAGCCTTGTCAGCAATCGTTAGATAGGGATGATTAAGAGTATTATTCTTAGCTTCGCCAAACGATTGCTGATTTTCTTTGGTTGCATCATAAACACGGTGCAACCAAAATTTATTTTTATCCGGACTCATTCTTACATCTGCAGCTATTGTATATAGCCTACCATTTATCACAACATCGTATTTCAAATATAAATATTCTACTTTACTGTCTTTATTATGATAATTTTCGCTTTTTCCATAAACCACAGCATTTTCAATAACTTCATCAAGAAATTCTACAGTAGCAAGTTTTAAAATCTTGTTTTCTCTACTTTGGAATTCATATCGTTTTCCTTTACCAAAAGTTTCCTTTATTCCACTTTTATTTATAAAAATATCAATCCCTGTAGCTTTATTAGTAATCAATTTTGTTCCATTTTGATTTAAAAAACCTGTTTCTGTTAGTTTTCCAATCACTTTTTTCTGAACCTGAATATAATCTTTCAAGTTAGTTATTTCATATTTCTTTTGAATATTTTCCAAATCAATATTTTTCAAACTATACTTCACACCATCCTCAGTGGTGTTATTTTTTTGCTCCCTGTTTTCTGCAGTTGACTGCAATTCTGCGTTTTTCGCTTTTTGTGCGTTCTTTGATGCATTTTCTAATTCATCTACGAAAATATTATTTATATCATCTAAAAGAGCTTTCATATCCCTCAGTGCTTCCATTTCTGGGCTGTTATGATAATTCTTCATCATATTTCTTATTTCACTTAAAAGTTCTTTTATAAATTCGCAGATTTTCTGTGCAAGTGTTTTATTTTCTTTTACGAGACTATTTACAAAACGCTCATTAGAGAAAACATCAAACATACAGTCCGCAACAATTTCTGAATGAATTGCATCTATTTCTTCAACTACATTTAATTTGTAAGCCTTCGCGTAGCGTTTAGACCTTGAAAGCGCCGCAAATAGTTGTTTTACTCAAATCAAGATTTTCAAGAATTTTCAGTTCATCAGGCACTTCAAGCGATTTAAAAAACGGGTATAAAACAGTTTCTTCATTCGAAATATTCAGGGTCAGTTTATTTTCTTCAATCGTTTCGAAATCAGCAATTACATCATAATAATTTTCGTTAAAAATCCTTTTATTACGTATTACAACGGGTTTTACACCATATTCAGAAAAGCAAGTGTTTTCCCAATCACTCGTATCAGTTTTACTATTCGTTAAAAGACTTACATTTTTAACATACGGTAATATCTCCGGTATTTCATACAAAAGTGTCAAATCATAATCAATAATAAGTAAACTCTGGCTCATAAATTCTTTGTTTTTCAGTTTATTTTTAAAACTTTCAAACAATATCTTCTTTTTAAACGGTTTTAAATCAAACAATATATCTTTTAACCAATCAATTTTTTCTAAATTTTCAGAAGCAACAACAGAACCTTTATATTTGCTTATGAGTTTCTGGAATTCTAAATCTTCCAATGTATCTTCAGAAACCGAAATTACAAAATGAGGTTTATTATTTAT
>CALAEU010000048.1 GCA_937891215.1 uncultured Clostridia bacterium | reverse complement strand
TACCTGAATAAACATCAATTTCACCCTTGGTAAGTGAAAGGAGTTCAGCAATCTGTGAAAAGTTGCCACTTGCTTCTTTTATAGCAACAATATTAGGGTGCTTTGCTAAAACTGCAACTGATTGTGGCAAGAGATTGCAACCAGTTCTTGAAGGTACATTATAAAGGATGCAAGGTTTTGTTGATGCATCTGCAATAGCAGTAAATGACTCAATTAAACCGCGTTGAGTTGCTTTATTATAGTAAGGTGTAACTAAAAGCATAGCGTCGCAACCTACTTCACAAGCGTGTTCAGTAAGTTGGATTGCATATGCTGTATCATTAGAACCAGTGCCTGCAATAATAGGAACTCTTTTATTTGCTCTTTTTACCGCAAAAGCCAAAGCATCTTTGTGTTCTTCATCTGTAAGAGTTGAACCCTCGCCTGTTGTACCAGCAATAACTAAAGCATTAACACCTTCTTCAATTTGCCAGTCGATAATTTTACCGAAATTTTCGTAATCAATTCCGTCTTTTGTCATTGGTGTAACTAAAGCAGTTGCTACACCTGTAAAAATTGTGTTGCTCATAATACTTTCTCCTTGATAAATAAAAAATAGTTGCCCGAAAAGCAACTACCTACAGTTTATGCATAATACAGCAATAAAAATGTAAGATAGCTCTCCGCATTTCTGCGACAACGATACAGATATTATTCCATACCGCCAGACCAGTTTTTTACCATAAACTGACTTCGGCACCTACCCCTTTCGCACCTGCCATTCTGGTAAAATGATAACACAGATGTTACTGATGATAAAATGCACCTCTATCGGTTGACAATACTATAACATACTTGTATTTATAAGTCAATCAAAAATATCACAAATATTTATAGTTATGTTAATATTTATATATAAATTTTGCAAAAAAGACCTATGAAATTGATTTTCACAGGTCTAAAAGTTTTATTCAAAATTAACAGAAGCAGCCCATTCATCAAAATAGGTTTCGTAATACGCATAATCTTCCTCGTAACAAGTGAAAACTACCATCCAGAAAGCATCTTCTGACTCATACAAATATATAACTTCTGAAAAGCCTTCATAGTTTAATGATTCAAATGTATAGGCATTACCAACTTTTTGGAGAACTGCAGTTTTACTTATGCCAGAAATAGTATCATCCAAACTTAATAAAACCGCTTCTGAATACTCTTCCAAAGTAAGAGGCTGTTCAAAATAATTAAAATCTGTTTTTGAAATTACAACACTTGTATCATCACCAGCAAAAACAAATTCATCTTCTTCAGTTGTTAAATCTTCAAATTCACCTGTAAGTGTAATGCTCATTTCATCAGCATTAAATACTTCAGGCTCAAGGTCTGCCATGGCAGAAGTAAAACCAATAATAAAACCAACAACAATACATATTAAGTAAAAAGCAATCCAGAAAGCAATAACCTTGTTTGTACTTTTTCTGTTCTGAAGCATTTCTTCAGTTATTGGATTTGAAAAACGGAATGGGTTACCTTTAAATGGATTGTAAGAAGATTTACCTACTAAATATATATCCGATTCACCACTTGGAAGTTTAAGCATATCATTGCAAAATCCTTTTGTAGTCTTACCAGCAATAACGTAAAGCTTTGCTTCTTCATTAGGAATTTCAAAGCAAGCATCTTTACCATTTTTTAAAACACCTAATTTTCTGTATTTTTCCTTTTTAATTTTTAAATCATTTGAGTTTTCATCTTGTAAATATACTTTATACTTGCCTAAACAACCAACAAACGATTTTTCTCTTCTGATAAATAATTTTCTCATAATAAGCCCCCACAAAATTTAGTAGTCATATTCTACCATAGTTTTCGACAATTTTCAACAATTAAAATACTATTAAAACAGATGCAACAAAAGAAACCGCAGTTGCTATGTAATCTTTTTTAGTGAGTTTTTCTTTTTGTAATACGCTTATAACAGTTGAAAATACCATTACCCCACCAGTTACGAGTGGATATTGTACTGAAGCAGGTAAATTAGAAAGTGCTATAAGTAATAATAAATTACCAACGCCGTTTAACACACCGTAACCTGATGAATATAAAAGATTTTTACCTTTAACAAGCGGTATCTTTTTATATTTGATTAATAACCATACACCACATATAACAACAGAAATAATGTTAATTAAAAAAGTAAAACCCGTGCTATCAGTTATCGGGAAACTTGACGACTGATGAATTTTAGAAATCACACCCGCCATTCCGTTAAGTACAAAAACCGCCATATAATAAAGAAGTGCTTTTTTACCATTCTCACCTTTTTGCACATTTAAAAGAACTGCGAGAACAATTAAAACGCAACAAACTATTTTTAATGGTGACAGTTCTTCATTATAAAAACAAACGCCTAAAAGGAATGGTAAAATCATACCACCAAGCATTGAAAACACTGAATAAACTGAAAGATTAGCAACAGAAAATGCTTTTAAACTGAAATAGAGCATTAAAATTCCAGAAACAGCACTTATAGTTGCAAGTAAAAAACTAAATGGTGTTATAGTAATTTTAAAGCCACTGATTATAAGCATTATAACGGAAGCTACTGCACTCTTATATAACGAAAATACAAGAGTTGCTTTTGTGTCACTACCATAACTTTGTTGAAATTTCTGATTGAATAAGAATTGCACCGCAAACATTACAGTTGCAATTATAACAAGAGAATAATAAAACATATTTATAACCCTTTACACATAAACTCTGACCAATTTGAATCTTGTGATAATGTGCCACCATTTATAAACATCGCTTTTGCATTGTTATCATTAAATAACCATGCATTAAACCAGTTTATAATATAATTTGAATAAGCTGTTGGATTTGAGCAACAAGTAGTGTGAATTGCACCATTAAGAGAAGTATAAACCGCAGGTCCTGTTACCGCATTGTAGGCAGGTACAAGCCATTTTTCAGCATCAACAATTTTATCTTTAGAACCTGCTATAAATAAAACTGGTTTTGAAAGTTTTTCTGCTTCTTCCACGAAGTTGCTACCTGCAAGTGAAACCACACAATTTATTCTGTTATCAATAGCACCTGCATTTACAGAGCTTCTGCCGCCTTGCGAGTGACCAAATACACCAATTTTAGCTAAGTTTATTTTGTTATATAAAGCACTTGATTTATTACTATTTTCATCAATTACAAAATCGATAGCGGCAATTTGTGCAGTACCATCCGCAGCCATAGTTTCGCTACTTGCTACTACAATAAACCCCCCTTTAGCTACTTCTTTCAACAAAGCATCATATAAAGATGGCGCGCAACCTGTTCCGTTAGCCCAAGAAAGAACTGCATATTTATTATTACTGTTCAACAAGTCTGATGGATAGTAAACAATATAGGTTCTTTCGCTCATATTATAAGTAGCTTTTTCAATACCACCATTGCTTTCAACACTATCTGGTGTTAAACCTTTTGGTGCAGATGTAGTATTCACAACAGGTGTTTCCTCTTTAGTTGTTGGAGTATTATCAGAACCGTTATTAACAGTATTTTGAGTTGTATTCTGCACACTTTGAGTTTCAGTAGGTTTTGGCGCTACATTTGTTACAATATCTGAATCTATATATGTAGTGTCGATATATGAATTATCAACATAATCGTTATTATAATTGTTATTAACACCTGAATCCACATAAGGTGTTGTTGTAGTAGGTGCTTCATTATTTTTACCACAACCAACTAAAACAAATGTTAATGTAAAAATTAATAATGCCGCAATATTTTTTTTCATAACAATACCCCTTTTATTAAAATTAACCAAGTAAAGTATCTGTAATAAGCATTACGCAAAAACCAACTAATAAAGCATAAGTTGCACCTCGCTCACTGCCGTGTGCGTGAGTTTCAGGAATCATTTCATCACTAATTACATAAAGCATTGTGCCACCAGCAAACGCTAAAGCAAAAGGCAGAATTGCAGATGCAACACTAACTGCAAAATAACCTATCATAGTACCAACAACTTCAACAAGCCCCGTAATCATGGCACAAATAAAAGTCTTTTTAGCCGAAACACCTGCAGAAAGCATTGGTGAAATTATAACCATACCCTCAGGAATATTCTGCAAGGCAATACCCCCTGCTATTATAAGTGCCTGAGAAGTGTCACCTGAACCAAAACCAACACCCGCAGCAATACCTTCTGGTAAATTGTGAATTGCTATGGCAGTCACAAATAAAAGAACTTTACTAAGGCCTGAGTTTTTGTGATCTTCAGGCTCTGCACCGACTAACTTATGAAGGTGTGGAACTAATTTATCGATAAGATTAAGTGCTAATGCACCTACAAAAATTCCTGCAATTGTAATTAAAAGACCAAATTTACCACCATATTCTAGCGATGGTAAAATCAAACCTAACACTGCAGCGGCAAGCATTACACCTGCCGCAAATGACAAAACAATATCCGAAAATTTATGTGAAATCTTTTTGAATGCAAAACCGATTAAAGAACCGATTATTGTAGCACCACCTACACCAAAGGCGGTTAAAAGTACTAATTTCATAACAATTCATCTGCCAAGTTGTTAATTTCTTGAATATTTTCATCGCTTAATGATGATAATATTTTCACCGAGTTTTCACAATACTCGATATTTTTACTGGTTTCAAACATTTTAAGCATTACTTTTTTAGCCATTGGCATCCAGCTACCGTTTTCTATGAAAGCTACTTTTCTGTTGCTGTAATTTCTTTCAGTTAATTCGTGAATAAATTCTCTCATAAACGGGAATATCTCGCCATTATAAGTAGTTGTTGCAAGAACTAATTTGCTATAACGGAATGCATCTTCAACATTTTCTGCTATATCACTTCTTGCAAGGTCGGTAACCACAACCTTTGTGGCACCTTTTTCATTTAAGACTTTTTCAAGTTCAAAAACTGCCTTTTTGGTGTTTCCATAGACTGATGTGTAAGCAATTAAAATACCCTCTTCTTCAGGTGTGTAGCTTGACCATTTGCTATAAAGGTCTAAGTAATACGCTAAATTTTCAGTAAGTACAGGACCGTGAAGCGGACAAATAACTTTAATATCTAAATCTGACGCTTTACTGAGAAGTTTCTGTACCTGACTACCATATTTACCAACAATACCAAAATAATATCTTCTTGCTTCACAAGCCCAGTCTTCTTCTACATCCAATGCACCAAATTTACCGAAAGCATCTGCAGAAAACAAAACTTTATCTGTACTATCAAATGAAACGATAACTTCAGGCCAGTGAACCATAGGAGCAGCTAAAAATGTTAATTCGTGGCTACCTAAGTTTAATTTACCACCTTCACCAACTACTACTTGATTTTCTTTAAAATCTGTTTTAAAGAAATTTTTCATAATTGCAAATGATTTTTCTGATGAAACAATTTTTGCTTCAGGATAACATTTTATAAAATCCACAATATTAGCAGAATGGTCTGGTTCCATGTGATGAACAACTAAATAATCAGGTTTTTTGTCACCAAGAACTGCTTTTAAGTTATTAAACCACTCATCCTTAAATGCAAGGTCAACTGTATCCATAACTGCGATTTTTTCATCAAGAATGACATAAGAATTATATGTCATCCCATTTGGAACTTCGTACTGACCTTCAAACAAATCAATTTTATGGTCATTAACACCTACATATTTAATATCTTTTGTAATTCTCATACCTTTTACTCCTTAAATAAATTTTAATCTAATATCTTTCCGTCAGTTGTAATCGTAACAACCTGCCACGGAATAAATTTACCACTTTGTTGCAATGCTTTTTTTACTGCATTTTGGAGTCCACCACAACACGGAACTTCCATTCTTGCTACTTTAACACCTTTTATATTATTAATTTTTATAATCTCGGTAAGTTTTTCAGAATAATCAATATCATCTAATTTAGGACAACCAATTAAAGTAATATGATTTTTAACAAAATCGTTATGAAAGTCACCATAAGCAAATGCTGAGCAATCTGCAGCAACTAAAAGATTTGCATTCTCAAAATAAGGTGCATTTACTGGTACTAATTTTATCTGACAAGGCCATTGAATAAGTTGACTTTTCACGGACTGATAATTTACTGTTGAATCACTTTTATCTCGTTTAATATTTTTAGTTTGTGTACCAGGACAACCACAAGGAAGTTTTGCACTCATTTTCTTCATTTTAGCATCAAGTACTGCTTTTTCGTTGTATTCTGGTGCTTCTCTTTCTTCAAAAAAAATAGCATCCACAGGACACGCAGGTAAACAGTCACCGAGACCATCACAATAATCTTCTCGTATTAACCTTGCTTTGCCGTTAACCATTTCAATTGCACCTTCATGACAAGCTTGGGCACAAGCACCGCAACCATTACATTTTTCTTCGTTAATTTTAATTATCTTTCTTATCATAAATTATTTGCTCCTAAATTTCAAGTTTAATTTCATTTTCAGAGTAATTATTACACATAATATCAGTAAAGTTTTTAATAGTTGTTTCCGCTATATTTTCTAACGCTTCTTCTGTCAGAAACGCCTGATGCGAAGTCACAATAACATTAGGCATTGAGATAAGACGTGCTAAAATTTCATCTTCCATAATATGACCAGAATTATCTTCGAAGAAAAGGTCTGATTCTTCTTCGTAGACATCCAAACAAGCTGCACCAACCTTACGGGATTTAATTCCGTTCAAAAGTGCTTCTGCATCAACTAAAGCACCTCGCGATGTGTTTAAAATAACTACACCCTTTTTCATAATATCAATTGCATTTTCATCAATGATATGATGGGTATCTGACATTAGTGGACAATGAAGAGAAATTATATCACTTTCTTTAAAGAGTTCAAAAAGTTCAACATATCGTACCTTTTCACCATCAACTAAAGAATTATCAGGAAATTTATCGTAAGCCAAAACTTTCATACCAAAACCTTTACAAATATCAATAAAGGCTTTACCTATTCTACCAGTACCTATTACACCGATTGTCTTACCGTGCAAATCATAACCAGTAAGTCCTGAAAGACTGAAGTTATAATCTCTTGAACGGATATATGCTTTGTGAATTCTTCTTATTGATGTTAATAATAATGCAATTGTGTGTTCGGCAACTGCATAAGGTGAATAAGCCGGTACCCTTACAACCTTTATTTTGTTTTTTACACATTTAATATCTACATTATTAAAACCTGCACAACGAAGTAAAATTACTTTAACACCTGATTCAACTAAACAATCTATTACTGCTTTATTTACGGTATCATTAACAAAAACACATACACCATCATACCCTTTTGCAAGATTAACTGTATCTTCATTAAGTTTTGTTTCAAAATATTTAATTTCAATGTCGTTCTCACCGCAAAATTTATCAAATGCTACTTTGTCATAAGGTTTAGCATCAAAAAACGCAATTTTCATAAAATCACTCCTTGTAATTATGTATTTATTTTAGTATAATTTAGAAAATAATTATGTTGAAAATTCAACAAAAAGGTGATTTTTTTGGAAAAATATTTAAAAATTTTAAAGAATTGCGATTTATTCGGTG
>CALAEU010000047.1 GCA_937891215.1 uncultured Clostridia bacterium | reverse complement strand
CGTCAAATGAGATTTTACGTGTATGTGTTAAGAAGTTTGCAAGGTTTAAAGCGTTGATTGCACGCATAGCGGCAACTGCATTTCTTTCAATGCAAGGAATCTGTACAAGACCGCAAATAGGGTCACAGGTTAAGCCTAAATGGTGCTCCATAGCAACCTCTGCGGCGTACTCAATCTGGTCTAAATTCATATAGAACATTTCTGCAAGTGCGGCAGATGCCATTGAACAAGCAGAACCAATTTCTGCCTGACAACCACATTCTGCACCACTTATAGATGCATTTGTTTTAATTATGTTACCAATAAGTCCTGCAGTTGCGAGTGCATTACAAATTGCAAGGTCTGAAAATCCGCGTTTTTTCTGCATATAATATAATACTGCAGGTAAAACACCACTTGCGCCACAGGTAGGTGCAGTAACTATTGTTCCGCCACCAGCATTTTCTTCGCTTACTGCAAAAGCACAAGAACAAACAAGTCGGCTTTCTCTTGTTTCGGGGCTTTCGTCAATGTGTCTCTGGTTATAAAGAATTTTTGCTTTTCTCTGAACATCAAGCCCACCGGGTAAAACGCCCTCTGTACTAAGACCGCGTTCAATTGCCTGTTTCATTGTTTCCCAAACAACTGAAAGATATAAGAAAATTTCGTCACCCTCAACTTCTCTTACATACTCTGAGAGTCTCATATTCTTTTTGTCGCAATACTCTTTAATTTCAGAGAATGTATTAAGTGGGTAAACATCCTGAACCGCAACTGAGGGTTGTCCCTCAATTTCAATTTTACCACCACCGACACTGTAAACACGCCAGAAATCAATTGACTTGTTATTCTCGTCAAAAGCTTCAAGTGTCATAGTATTAGGATGATAGAGTTTGCTCTCGTCACCATCACCGAAAATTACCTCAATGTTTTTATTTTTGAAAGTATCAATAATAATCTTGTCGGTCATATGACCTTTACCGGTTTTTGAAAGTGAACCATAAAGAGTAACTAAATATTTCGCTGCTTTAGGGTTCTTTTCCAAAAATAATTTTGAAGCGTGTTCAGGTCCCATTGTGTGTGAGCTTGAAGGGCCTTTACCGATTCTGTATATTTCTTTTAATGATTCCATTATTTTATCACCAGATTTGAAAATTTCTTTTAAATTCACACTATTTAGTATTATACCAAACAAAGAGTTGTATTTCAATGAATAAATATTTTTAGGGTAATGCTAACAATAAATTTAAAATAAAGAATTAAATTTTAGGTATTTTGTTGAAAAATCTGCAGCATTGTGTTAGAATGAAACTAGAAAATATATAAGGTGGTGTTCCTATGACAATAACTTTCTTTGGTGCTGCCCACGAAGTTACAGGTAGTTGTACTTTAATCAAGGCGAATGGTAAAAATATCATAGTTGATTATGGTATGGAGCAGGGTAAAGATATTTTTGAAAATCAGGAATTATCCGTTCCTGCTATTGATATTGACTATGTTTTGCTTACCCACGCACACATTGACCACTCAGGTCTTATTCCGCTTCTTTATGCACACGGGTTCAATGGAAGAGTTTATGCTACTGAATCCACAACACGACTTTGTGAAATAATGCTTCGCGACTCTGCACACATTCAGGAGTTTGAAGCAGAGTGGCGCAACAGAAAAGCAAAGCGTTCAGGTGCAGAAAAGTATGAGCCACTTTACACAATAGATGATGCAGTAGGTTCAATGAAACTTTTCAGACCTTGCCCTTATGATACCGTTGTCACGGTAGATAAAGGTTTAGAAATCCGCTTTACAGATGCAGGTCACCTTTTAGGTTCTGCAAGTATTGAAGTGTGGGTTACTGAAGATAAAGACACTGAAAAATTAGTGTTCTCGGGTGATATTGGAAATCTCGAACAACCACTTTTAAGAGACCCTACTTATCTTACAGACGCTGACTATGTAATTATGGAATCTACTTATGGTAATCGCAGTCATGGTGAAAGACCTAATTATATAGGCGATTTAGTAAATGTTATACAACGTACATTTGACAGAGGCGGTAACCTTGTTATTCCATCATTTGCAGTCGGCAGAACTCAGGAACTTCTCTATTTTATAAGAGAAATCAAAGAGCAGAATCTTATTAAAGGTCACAATAATTTCAGAGTGTATGTCGATAGTCCACTTGCTGTTGAAGCGACAAATATTTTCTCTGACAGAAGTTCAAGACAATGCTTTGACGAAGAAACTTTAGCACTTTTAGATGCAGGTATTAACCCAATAAGTTTCCCAGGACTTGAACTTTCAATTACAACAGATGATTCTAAAGCAATTAACTTTGATAAATCCCCAAAAGTTATAATTTCTGCAAGTGGTATGTGTGAAGCAGGTCGAATCCGTCACCACTTGAAGTATAATTTGTGGAGAGAAGATTCAACAATTCTTTTTGTTGGATATCAGGCAGAGGGTACTTTAGGCCGCACACTCGTAAATGGTGCAGATACAGTTAAACTTTTTGGTGAAGAAATTCAGGTTAATGCAGAAATTGCAGTGCTTGATGCAATAAGCGGTCACGCTGATAACGAAGGACTTATGAAATGGATTGGTTCATTCGAGCAACCACCTAAAAAAGTGTTTGTTATCCACGGTAACGAAGAAGCGTGTGAAACACTTACTGCAAGAATAAATGAAGAATTACACTTCTCTGCAACTGCACCATTCAGTGGTGATTGCTGGGATATTGTTACAGGTGTGTGCCTTGTTAAGAATGATGGTGTAAGAGTTAAACCAAAAGTACCACAGTCAGAGTATGGTTCTGGCAGACTTCAGGGTAAACGAATTACACCAGCATTCAAACGCCTTATGACTGCAGTACAACAACTCGAAAGAGTTGCTGAAAACAATGTTGAAGGCGCAAACAAAGACCTTGCAAAATTCACAGACCAGATTCTTGAACTTTGCAGAAAATGGAACAGATAAGCTAATTCAGAATGCGTAATTCGTAATTTCTATAAATTTGAAAGGTGGTAATTAAAATGCCATATATTAATTTAAAAACTACAGCAAAAATAACAGATGAAAAAGCGGAAATCTTAAAGGGGAAATTTGGTAAAGCAATTGAGTGTTTTCCTGGTAAGACAGAAGCCTGGCTTATGGTTGGTATCGAAGATAACCAGAAACTCTGGTTCAAGGGCGATAACAGTGGAGACAGTGCAATTGTAGATGTTGACCTTTTAGGCGGAGTTTCAAAAGATGGTGCTCTTAAAATGACTTGTACTGTCTGCGATATTTTAGAAGAAGTTCTCGGCATTTCTCCTAGTAGAGTATATGTTAAATATATGGGTTATGCTGATTGGGGATGGAATAACACAAATTTCTGATTAATCAGAAATTTGTGTTAGTTGAAAGTAACAAGTGTGCAAGTGACAAGTTTTTTGTTAATAAAAAACATCCTATCATTTAAGTTGAAAAAACTGTAAAAATGATAGGATGTAGTTATTTTTATTTTACTTGCAACTTGCTACTGATTGTTATTGACTACTCTGAAGTAATATTATATACTTAACAATAAATAAAAGGGGGGTATTTGTTGAATATAAGAGTTTTAATTATGCGTATTTTAGCAGTTTTATGTATTTTAGGGGCTATAGGTTTACTGGTTTATGAATACATAGACACCGGCAAAATAGATTTTGGTAATAACAAACTTGTGAAACTACTCGGTGCAATTACAGGTGGAATAACATTATTTTATAAATCTTTTGCGGTTTCAGATATTGTAAATCAAAATGATACTCATATTGAAAAAGAATTCTATAGTCTGACAAATGGTGTTTTCAAAGAAGAGGATAAAAAAGCAAAAGAAATTTTCAAAAAAGGTTTTGTTTATTATTCTTTAGATAAAAATGATAAAGCAGAAAAATTGTTTAATAAAGCCTTGCAAACTACAGAAACTTATAAGGTTAAGGCAGTTATTACTGCGATGCTGGGTAAGATTTTTATAGAAAAATGTGATTATGAAACAGCTGAAACTTTATTAAAAAATGCATTATCAATTGATAAAAATTGTTGTAAGGCATGGAGTTTTTATCTTGATTTATGTCTTGAAACGAAGAATCTTCAGAAAACCGAAATTATAGGCGAAGAGGCTTTGATATATTGCAAGGATGATCCTTTTGTGTATTCAAAAATTGGGACAAGTTACATTCATCGTGCTGAATATGAAAAGGCTCTAAGAATATTTAAGGCTGCAAAACAATATTCGCCTGCGAATGCTGTGAATAGCATTAACTTAGCAGTTGCTTATGCAGGGGTAGGAAACGAAAAAGAAGCTATGATTGCATTTGAGGATGCGAAGATTTTAAAATATGACAACTGTGGTCCAGCTTTAGAAATGATACAAAGCTTGTTGAAAAAAGCAGAAATGAAAAGGGTGAAATATACAGGCAAATTCGAGTTGTCGCTCGAAGGTTGCAAGTTTATAAGTGATTGTACTGCTGAGGATGTTTCAGAGGGATTGCAGCGTGTTTGGGATGGTGAATACGATTTCGCCATTTTAACACCACCAGAAGCAGTCGGTGATGTTTTGTTTATACAAGTAGCAAATGAGGATAATGAAGCACTGCTTCAGATGAGTGTCGGTCCTAATGGTAGTGGTGTTCTTTATGAAAAGTGTTGTTCGTATGAAGAAGCGGAAACAATTTTCATTGATTTTATAAAAGAAAAAAAGACCCCCGGTATAGTAAGTTTCAAACAAACAGAATTTATGTAAAATAAAAATCCTATCATTTTTAGTTAACAAACTTCAAATGATAGGATGAAATTTTTCTATAACACTAGCCAACCAGCCATACTATCAACTAGTCACTATTTAATCTTATTAACCTGATAAATTACTTCTGAACCAATCTGGTCTAATGGTAACTGGCGTGAAATACCGCCAATTTTATATGCTTCCATTGGCATACCATAAACAACGCAGGTTTCTTTATCCTGACCAATTGTATAAGCACCTGTATCTTTAAGGAATTTAATACCCTTTGCACCATCGGCACCCATTCAAGGGATTCTCCAGAGTTTCCTCCACCAGAG
>CALAEU010000046.1 GCA_937891215.1 uncultured Clostridia bacterium | reverse complement strand
GTTATCCGTGTAATTCGTGCCTAACTTTGTTTTTGATTGAAATGCAGCGCTCATTTATCTGTTTTGCAAGTTGCATTTTTTCGGCGGTTAAAATATAACTGTCTTTAAGTCTAATATAATCAGCTTCGTTGAAAAATCTTTCTTTCTGGACTCTTGTCATATACACAATATCCAATTTATCTATAACAGAAATTTCGTCTTCTGTCAACTTATATTCAGAAAGAAGTCGTGAAATTTCACTTTCAAAATTTTCGTACGCGTTTTTAAAATCACACAATTCAAGGAATTTATGAACTACTGTACCTCTTTTTGCACCTGTTGTTTTTTCATTTATAAACTTCGGTTTTTTACTTGCAAAAAATTCGCGTTTGGCTATATGTTTCTTTACAGATGAAGCATTGATTTTAGCAAGAACTGTTGAAAGTTCATCGTAAGGATAACTATACTCTGCTCTTTCTCTGATTTTATCAAGCAAATCGTAATTTACTTCCGCAGTAAATTTTTCTTTTTCATCTTCGCTTGTTTCAGTTAAAAAACTCTCAGTTTCAACAAAAACTTTTAACGGAAAACTATTTTCTAATTTTCCAGTTGTAGTTATTCCAAGATATTCACGTAAAAGTTTTGCCTGCTCGTGAAACACTAAAGCGGAACAAACCCATTCACTGTAACTTTGGTATTTATAAACAGTAAACGGATGAAAGCATCTCTTACCATCTTCATTATAAAGACACAAAGGTTCTGATATTCGTTCCTTTGATTTTTTTGAACTGATAGAGCAGACAAAAACAAGATTTTCTTTTGCTCTGGTTAATGCAACATAGAGAATTCTTAATTCTTCGGATACTTCCCCTATTTTGAGAGCTTTATCACTCGCAAGAGAAGAAAGCGTATCGTATTTTGTAAATTTCTTATCATCACGAATTTTAAGACCAACACCAACTTCACGCGAAACCAAAAGTGGCTCTCTAGTATCAAGAAAGTTAAACCCCTTAGAACAATTCGCTAAAATCACATAAGGAAATTCAAGCCCTTTACTTTTGTGAATGGTCATAATTTTTACACCAGTTGATGCAGAAACACTACCGTTACTGAGTGTATTATTCTGAATTACAGAATCCAAATATCTAACATAACTTGCAAGTCCATAACGACCTGTATTACTAAAATTTTCAGCCGTCTTTAATACACTCTGAATTGAGTTGTATCGTTCTTCACTATTATCTGTTGACATAAAAATTTCTGTAATTGCAGTATCATCAACAAGAAATTTTACAAAGTCATAAATCGGGTAACTAGCCGCTAGATTCCTATAAAAATCAAGTTTTCTTATAAAATATTTTGCTTTTTCATTTTCTTTTGAATATTCAAGCACGCAAGTATAAACATCACTTTTTTTATCTATCAGTCTTATTTCTGCTAACTCATCGCTTGTAAATCCGAACAACGGTGAAAGCATAACGGAAACAATGGGAATATCTAAAAGTGGATTATTAACTGTCTTTATAAGTGAAACTAGTAAAGAGATTTCTTTTGATTGTGAATTAATTTTTTCACCTTCAAATACTGATGGAATTCCAAACGAAGAAAGTGCCGAGGTGTAAATATCCAGACTATTTTTTAGACTTCTTGCAATTATACAGAAATCGTCATATTCTGCAGGACGCATACCATTTTCGCCTTTAACCAAAACCCTATTATCAACAGTATTTTTAATATATTTTGCAATATACTCTGCTTCTCTTGTAACACTGTCTTTAGAATTAAGTGAAAGCGAATCTAAAACATGAAGTTCAATTTTTTCTCTTTCAGTTTTAGGATACTCTGCACCACAATACAAAAATTCATTTTCATCATAGTTTATATCACCCATTTTTTTAGACATAAGTTGAGAGAATATAAAATTGACACATTGGGTTACATCATTTCTACTCCTAAAATTTTTCTCAAGAATTATTTGTGTGGGTTTATTGAGTTCACCATTGAAAATAGGTAAATTCTCTTTTAAGTCCATAAACAAAGCAGGACTTGCTCTACGGAAACGATAAATACTTTGCTTTACATCGCCAACACAATAGAAATTCTTTTTATCTCTCGAAATCATTTCAAAAAGAATATTTTGTGCTTCATTTGTATCCTGGTATTCATCGATAAGAATTTCCTTATATTTTTCTGTTAACTCTTTTGCTAAATCAGTTTTTGAAACGGTGCCATCTTCATTAAATACAACTAACAAATCAATACATTTATGAAGGATGTCATAAAAATCATAAGAATTAATTTCTTGCTTTTTAGCAATCAACTTTTCTGAAAACATATTAACCGCTTCGCATAGTTTTGTAACAATAGGATAAAGCAACTGACAGTCTTCTTTATGCTCTGAAGAAGTTGGTAAACCTTTTGATAATATATCGTCAATTTCATCTTTACAACTCCCTATAATAGCATTTAACTGCTTATAATACGGGCTTTTAGATGGCGCTTTCGGATATTTTACAATCGGGATTTCACGCATATTTTTTACTAAATCATCCCAACGTCTTTCCTTACAATCAGAAATAAAAATATCAAGAATATCAATATTTTCATTTACAAGTGCAGTAAAATCATTTTCTTCGTTAATATCTTCAATAAGAAACTTTAAAATTGCTTTCATTTTTTGTTTCCAATAATCAAACATAAGTTCAAAATAGGAATACATTTGCTTAGCAAATATGGTTTCGTTGATATCAAGTCCCGGATTGAAACTCTCTGCTACTTCACATAACCACTTCTGTGGTGAGGGATATGCTTCAGAAAAGAAACAAAGTTTTAAAATAATTCTTTCAAGTTCAGAATCATTTCTTTCATTCATAAAGAAAGATTTAAGAACTGAAAAGGATTCATCTTCATTTTCGTAAAGTTCATCCAAAACCTCACCAATGCATTGTTTTTTTAGAACTTCCAAATCAGATTTCTCAATAATCTGAAAGTCAGGAGAAATTTCTGCAAGGTTAAAATTTTCTCTTACAATTTTCGCGCAGAATGAGTCCATTGTACAAATATCGGCAGTCGGCAATAAGTTAATTTGCTTTTTTAAGTACATTTTTTTAGGCGGATTATTTTTAATTTCATCCTTTAATGCTTTTGCGATTCTTTCACGCATTTCACCTGCTGCCGCTTTTGTAAAGGTAACAACGAGGATTTCAGTTGGTGAACAAGGATTTTCTTCATCTGAAAGAATTCTTTTAACACGTTCAGTTAAAACTGCAGTTTTACCTGAACCAGCCGCGGCAGAAACCAATACTTGTTCGCCCCGTGCATCAATTGCAGCTTGCTGGTTTTTAGTCCACTCTCTTTTAATCATTGTCATCACCTTCTAACATTTCTAAAATCGCTTCGTGTTTGTCGCTTGAAAGCTTTATAAAATCCTCACCATCTTCATAACCACAAACAGGACGATATTCACAATAAGAACAAGGGAGTGAATTAGCGTCACCTGTTGGTAAAACAATGAATTTACCATTATGAAGTGTTTCTCCCATTTCGATAATTTTGTTATCTATAATCTCTGAAAGTTTATTAAAATGCTTTTGTGAATAAAAATTACCTTTTGTTGAACCATCCTTTTTATAAGAAACAGGAAGATAATCTGGGAACACTTCACCACCCATTGCATTTATTACAACAGGACTATTAAGCACCATACCAGAAAGTTTACCACTACTCCGCTTTTGTGCTTCAATATTTTCTTCACTCGGGTTGCGAGTTTTTAAATATTTATCATAACCAATTCTTGATGGTAAATAAAGCACACCTGCAGGAACAGTTTCGCCATAATACTCTTTACCATTTTTCGTAATTGCCATTAAATACAACACCATCTGAAGATTTATACCATCTAACAAGTGAGATAATTTAAACTCTTTTTTACCAGTTTTATAGTCGATAACCCTTAAATATTTAATACCATCTTTTTCCATTAAGTCAACACGGTCAACAGAGCCATAAACAGATATATTATTGCCATCTGACAATGGTAAAGTGTATTCAGGAATTTTGTCACCACCAACCGAAAGTTCAAAATCAACTGGTTTAAAATCTATTGCAGAAAACTCATTTTTTAGTCTTTCAAAAATGAGCATTAATACATCTACCATTCTGTTGTAGATGTACATAAATCTTTTGGATTTATCTTCGAAACCACCCATTTTTTCATTTAGATAATTTTTTAAATACTCTGCAATAAATGTTCTTAATTCATCTTCAGAAATTCTTAAAAATTCACCATCTTTATAAGTCTTTAAAACTTCTTCTAAAACACCGTGAATTATAGTACCGCTATCAGTAGGTTTTAATTCTGCAGGCTTTAAATCTTCAATACGGAGTCCGTAACGGCATAAGAAAGAAAATGAACATTTATAGAACCTGTCTAATCTGCTTGCAGAAACGCCAATATTTTCACCAAACAATTTTTTTGAATTTTCAGGATTTGTAAACTCCCCTTTTTTACCATTTTTTGCATAACTTATGCTTTCTAATCTGCCTCTATACTGAGGATTATTTTTAAAATACTCATAGAGAGTTTGTCTTAATTCAGTATTCTCATTATACATTTTAGCAAGCGTAAAGAATGCAGAAAAATCACTTTCGATTTTTTCTACAGCAGTAATTTCATCTGATGAAATTATTTATGGATATGAATATAATTTAAATGATAACAGATTAAAAGATAATTATGGCTTAAATACTGGTAATGATAATTTGTTTTTTGAGAATAATTATAATTTTAATAATAATGGGATAAAGAAAGAGAAAAAGAGTAGTAAATTAAAAAATTTAATAGTTATTTTAATTAGTTTATTATTAATATTTATTATTTTTATAGTAGTATTAAAGTATGTTAATACTCCATTTAAAGTTTATAAAAATGTTATAAATTATAGTTATGATTTATTAAGTGATAGTATAGATGATTTAGAAAGTTCTGGTTTAAAATATGATATTAAAAATGATAGTTTAAATTATGTGGGAGATTTTAATATAAAGACTAATTTATCTGGTTTAGATGAAATAAATAGTTATGATTTTAGCTATGATTTAGGTGTTGATGTAAAAAATGAAAAACAGTAAAAAGCTTGTATCTATCATACTCGGCCCGGTTCTGTTCCTGCTTTGCTATTTATTACTGCCAGCAGAAATTTTTACGACCGCTGCAGCAAGAGGCTCCATAGGTATG
>CALAEU010000045.1 GCA_937891215.1 uncultured Clostridia bacterium | reverse complement strand
AAATTTCTGTTATAGATAAATTGGATATAGAAAAATTCTTTAATGAAGATGTTGGTAAACGACTATTAAAATCCAATGAAATTTACAAAGAGTATGAATTTTCAGTTCTTAAAAATGCAGGTGAGTTTTACACCGAATTACCTGAAAACTTAAAAAATGAAAAAATAGTTGTTCAGGGGAAATTTGACTGTGCGTTTATTGAATCTGATGGTGCAGTTCTTATTGATTATAAAACAGACAAAATTACTGATGAAGAAACACTTGTTTCAATATATAAAGGTCAGTTGGATGTTTATAAATCTGCTCTTCAGGAATGTATGGAAATACCTGTTAAAGAAACTTATATTTATTCTTTTAAAATTGGAAAGTTTATAAAAATTTGATTTTCGAAAGGATTGGTTTTTATGAGTAAAAAAGCGATGAAAATCTGTTTTAGTATTATTGCGGTAGTTGTTGCACTTACAGTTGTAGTTGCTATTTTAACCCGTGAAAAAGTACCAACACTTGAAGAAAAAATTAAGTCTGGTGCAGTAATGCACGATGGCACAAAAGACAGTGTTTTTGAGTCACCAGAAGGTAGTTACTCTTTGAAAATTACCAGTGTTTACGAGACAACACCCGAAACAAATGACGAAAATGTACCAGATGCAGACAGAGTAGTAGTTGTTATTTATGAGTACTCAAATGACGATATTTCAAATGGTCTTGTAATAAGTTCAGCACATTTTAAAGCATACGACAAGTCGGGCAAAGAACTTAAAATCTACCCACAGGCAAACCTTTTTGAACCTGGTGAAATAAGTGCTTTAGGTACTCACACTGCAAGTGTTGCTTTCGCTATTAGTAATAATACGGAAAATTACATTCAGGTCGATTATTATAATGACTTAGCAGCTAGGACACCTGATTTGGTGTATGAGGGAATATGGAACTGAAAAAACGCAACAGTTCATTGTCGAACTGTTGCGTTTTTATTTCATAATTTATCTATTTAAAATAGGGCAAATATTACAGTGTTATTGGTTTGAAAGCCTTATTTTATAGGGAAATTCGCTATTGACTTTTTTTGGGAAATTCGATAGAATATTCATATTATGATTATATAAAAATGGGGTGTGTTAATTGTATTTATCTTTAGTTGTTCCTTGCTATAATGAAGAAGGGAATGTTGAGAGATTTTTCGATGAAATTAACAATGTTTTTATGGGGAAAGTTGATGATTATGAATTTGTTTTTGTGAATGACGGGAGCAAGGATAAAACTTTCGAGAAATTGAAAAATTTATATGAAACTAATACAGCCTTTAATATTCAAGTTTTATCATTCAGTAGAAATTTTGGTAAAGAATCAGCAGTTTATGCAGGTATAAAAGCAGCTAAAGGTGATTATATCTGCCTTATTGATGCGGATTTACAGCAACGTCCTGAAGTTGTTTTGGAAATGCTTAATGAAATAGAGTCTGATAAGGAATTAGATTGTGTAACAGCTTATCAGGAAGATAGAAAAGAAGGCGCTGTTCTCACAAAGTTTAAATCTGCTTTTTATGAGATTATAAACAAGATGGCGGAAGTTGATTTTGTTAATGGTGCTTCAGATTTTAGATTGTTTAACAGAAAAATGGCTGATGCAATTATTTCAATGAGCGAATATCATCGTTTCTCCAAAGGTATTTTTAGTTGGGTTGGGTTCAATACTAAGTATATTCCTTATGAAGTTGCTGAAAGAGAAGTTGGTGAATCAAAATGGAATTTCTTTAAACTTTTCAAATATGCAATTGAAGGTATAATGGCGTTTTCTACATTACCTTTACGCCTTTCAACAGGCATTGGTTTGTTATCTTCTGTTGTTTCTGTTATTTATTTGATTGTTGTGATATTACAAAAATTATTTTCTGGAATTGATATTCCTGGATATGCCACAGTAATTGTTTTAATCCTTTTCTTAGGCGGAATGCAACTTTTCTGTTTAGGTGTTTTAGGCGAGTATTTGTCAAAAGTTTATGTTCAGGTAAAAGCAAGACCTGTGTATATTTTAAAGGAGCATTTAAAATATAATGATGAAATTTAAAGAATTGTTTATCAAGTATAAAGAGTTAATAACCTATGTGGTATTTGGTGGACTTACGACTTTAGTCAATTTTGTAGCGTTTTATATTTTTACTGGTATTTTAGGTGAAGAGTTGTATTTGATTAATAATGCAATTGCTTGGGTTGTAAGTGTCATTTTTGCTTATGTAACAAATAAACTTTTTGTGTTTGAATCAAAAAGTTGGAAATTAAAATTAGTAGCAAAAGAGTCAATAGAATTTGTAGGAGCTAGAGTTTTTAGTTTTTTAATAGAAGAGGGCGGAATGTTGTTATTTGTTTCAGTTCTTGGTTTTGGCGATATCGCTTTAGAATTTTTCGGCTTCACTATTTCAGGACAACTTATAGTTAAATTAATCTTAGCAGTTATTGTTGTTATATTGAATTACTTTTTCAGTAAATTCATAATTTTTAAAAAAGAAAAATAAAGAGGATTTTATGAAAAGCGGTATTATTAAGAATCAAAATTTGAAAAAAGATTTAAAGTGTTTTTTTGCATATTCTTTCTGCTTTTGTATAGTAGCATTTATTGCGTTTTGGTATTTTATCTACTATAGAAAGTCTATGGTTTGGGATGGCGATGGATTATATCAACATTACAATGCATTTATATATTTAGGGGAATGGTGTAGAGAAATTCTGAACAATCTGATTCATAATCACCAATTGGTTATTCCTATGTGGGAATGGGGATTGGGATTAGGTTCTGATATAATAACTACGCTAAATTATTATACTTTTGGAGATCCATTTGCTCTTTTATCGGTCATTATACCTTTAAAATATAGTGAGTGGGGATATGCACTTTCAATAATTTTACGTTTTTATGCAGCAGGTTTGTCTTTTATTTTATATTCTCGCGAAATGGGTTCTAAAAGATGGTCATCAGTTTGTGCTGCATTAGTATATTCATTTTGTGCATTCTCTATTTATAGTGGTGTTACGCATCCATATTTTATAAATCCTATGATCTATTTTCCATTGGTTTTACTGGGTTGCGAAAAAGTCTTAAAAAATAAAACCCCTGCAGTACTAATTCTTTCCTTATTTATTACGGTTCTTTCTAATTTTTATTTTTTCTATAAGATAACTATTTTTACTGTGATTTATGTTTTAGTTCGCCTTGTAACAAATAAAGATACTTTAAAATTTAAAGCGTTTTTTGGTAATTTAGTAAAAATTGGTGTGTATGCATTTGTTGGTGTTATGATGGCTTGTGTCATCTTCTTACCGGTTGTTATGGCATTTTTGTCTAACGAGCGTTTAAGTGGTGTTTATGAATTTTCACCATTGTATTTGCGTACTGAATACGAGAAGTTTTTAGGTTCATTTGTTGGTACAAACCATTATACTAACTACGGTTTAATGGGTACTGTGCCAATTGCTTACTTAACTGTAGGACTTAATTTTATACAACGAAAAAAAGAGGAAAGATGGAGTAGATTATTTGTATTATTACAATTAATTTTTATGGTGTTCCCAATCTTTGGATTCATATTTAATGGTTTCGGTTATGTTTCAAATCGTTGGATATTTGTATGGGTGTTTACAGTAGCATTTTTGTTTAGTAAAAAGTTACCTGAATTGTTCCAGTTAAATCAAAAAGAAAAATTATATCTTGGTATTGGCTGTAGTGTTTATGCGTTTTTATGTATACTTATAAGAGGTTCACGCACTCAAGATGTACTGATTGGTAGCGTTATTCTTTTATTAAGTTTGGTTTTTGTTTTTTATTCTTCGTACTTTAATGATATAAAATTCAAAAAAATTAATATTAGTGGAACAATAATTAAAAAATCAATTGTATTTTTGTTAGTGTTCGTTTCAATTAACCAGTTTGCATTTTTCAGATATTCACATTTAACTAAAGCTTATTTGAGTGAATTTATGAATATGTCAACAGTAAAAGGAAAATTAGTTGATGAACAATCAAATGCCCTTGAGGCAATAGATGATGATGGGTTCTATCGTGTAGAAAATTCGGTGTTTGCAGCAAAACGTATGAATTTTGCTGTAATAGAAGGTCAGAGTACCAGTATGATGTACTGGTCATTAATTAATCCTGATGTTATTAACTTTGTACAACTTAACAGTTTACATGATAAGCAATCACACAGTAATCGTGGTTTCCAGTCAAGAAGTTTCATATTACCATTAATTAGCGCAAAATATTTTTGGGTTCAAGATAATGATAATAAAACATCATCATTGGTTCCTTATGGTTATGAGTTAGTTGAACAGAATTCGGTTGGTAAAAGAGATAATTATATATACGAAACATCAAATGTTTTGCCGTTTGGTTATACATATGATTATTATTTGACTGAAAAAGAATACAATGATTTGTCAATTCCAGAGCGACAACAAGCAACTTTGCAGGCAGTAGTTGTTGCGGATGATAATTTAACACAATTAAGCAAAAAAGATTTGACTTATTCTGATTTTGACATAGATTTTGAGTTTACAAGTAATGAAAATGTTGAAGTTACTGAAAATTCATTTATTGTAAAAGCGAATGGTGCAAAAGTTGAAATGTATTTTGATGCTCCTGCTGATGCTGAATTGTATTTCAGTGTGAAAGGTCTTCAACTTGAAGAAAAAAATGTATATTCTTTTAAAGATGATGAATATTTTGAAAATCTTTCTGAATATGATGAAGTTGTTTTAAAAGATAAATTGAAGTCATGGGGACCAAAAACACAATCGAATATTGCGGCTTCATGTCATGGTGCTACAGTGTATTGTAGACATTATACAGATGAGAATAAATATACTATCGGTCGTGAAGATTATTTATTTAATTTTGGATATTCAGAGAATACACGTAAAAAAGCTGTTTTCAAATTTGAACGTGCTGGTGTCTATACATTTGATGAAATTTCATTAATTGTACAACCAGTTGATATGATTAGTGAGTATGTGTCAGATTTATCTGTTGACAGTATGACTGATGTTAAAATGACAACCAATAAAATTACAGGTAATATTTCACTTGATCAGCCCAAGTTATTATGCTTTTCTTTACCATACTCAGAAGGTTGGAAATGTTATGTGAATGGTGAGGAAGTAGAAACACTTAAGACAAATATTATGCTTACAGGTGTTATGTTGGATAAAGGTGAGCACGAAATTGAATTGGTTTATAAGACACCATATATTTATACAGGTATATTAATTTCTGGTGTAGGTGTTATATCTTTCATATCAATTATTCTTTTCAATTTTATAAAAAAGAGAAAAAATAGCAATAAATGAAATTCTTAAAGTTTATATAAATCAAAAGTTCTATCATTCAGTTTTACTGAACGATAGAACTTTTTTAAATATCTAATATTTAAAACTTATCCCACGCCAAAAAGTACTTAATCAACTTCGAAATCAAATCAATAAAATGTATAAACGATGGCATTCTGAAGAAGTTATCAAATGAAGTACCAATTTCACCTTTTTCTACATGAACCGGTATAAATCTCTGGTTATTAACATCGTTTTGCATAAATTGAGGGTAGTTACGATTGCTGAAAACTGTTAACTGCTCTTCGCTTTCAAACATCCATTTATACATTTCACCATGACCATCGTGAGTAGAGGAGTGCATCATATCTTTTATAAACCAGGTGCTTTCCGGTATTATAGAAGTTGAAGCATCAATTCTGTTGTCAGGAGAAATGAAGTTTTTATCATTATATCTTTGTTGTGTGTAATCTTGTGGTAAATATCCATTGATATCTGCACAAGTAGCACCTAAAGATGCATATTTTGTATCAACAGTACCATCTGAATCATTAAGGTAAGCGGAAACAATCGGGGTTCTCTGCATATTGTAGCCAACAACATTATAGAATGTTGTGCCGTTTGCTTTAGATTCGGCAATCAACTTTTCTGCACTTTGTTGAACTTCGTAGTGGTAAAAGTCTATTCTTTCTATGAGTTTTGCATTTTCTACTGCATCAAGTTTCATAAAAACTTTTGCTTCTTCGTAGTATTCGTGAGGAACAAAACTCCATATACCTGGCATTGTTGCAAACATAGGAATAAGTGCTTCGTTAAATACTCTGTCCTTTAAATTTAAAACTAACTCATCGCCAATTTCAATTAAATCATCAAGAAGCCCAGCAGTTACAAGCATTTCTAAAACCATATAAACAATGCCACCTAAAAAGTCATTTTCAAGTTCAGGCATTGCCTGTGCTGCGTAGCGTTCAATTGCGTCTGCATTGAGTTCTACTTTACCGGTGTAAAGTTCACCTGCAACAGCTGTGCCTAAAAGGGGACAACATTGGAAAATTATAGTTTCAATATCTTTTGTGCCGTAAAGTTTAATGTAACTCATAGTTGTTACACCCCCCATACTTGAAGCACGGAGTTGAACTGTGTCGTGCTTTGTTAATGCTTTAACTTCCTGAATGTATTGGTAAAGTTCTTTAGCGTTTTCAATCGGGTCAAGTCTGAAGTCGTAACCAAAATAATAGTTGTGGTCTAAACTGTGTTCGACTTCATCTGTAGGGTGAAATTCTTCACAGGTAACTCGGTCTGAAGAGTTACCATCTTTATCAAGTGCCAAATCACCAAAAATTTTATTGACACATTCAATTAAAACATCACCAAATGCATCGTAGTCACCGTCATTTATTAACTGACCGGCGGCACCGATAACAGGTGTCAATTCACCAATGACATAAGCGGTGTCAGGTCTAAAAAGAACTCTTTCGTTTTTTGTACCGGCATCAAGCGTTAAAGTACCACTACCAAGTGCCGCAACATAAATAATTGGTGGTTCGCCACAGTTACATTGTTCATTTGTTGCAAATGCAGGAATAACTGTAAGTGATATTAAAACTACAGAAAGAAATACTGAAATAACTTTTTTCATAAAAGTACCCCCTTATTTTTTAAAATGATTTTAACATATTCTGGTTAATTTTTAAAGATAGAAAGTGTATAAAAATTTCAAAGTGAATTTGTTGTATTTACATATTAGAATAAATATGTTAAAATCATTTTAGGAAAGAGTGATGTGTTATGTCATACAATTCTTTTGCATCTGTTTATGATGAATTAACAAAAAATGTTGATTATAAAGGCAGAGCGGAATATATATGTGGTATTTTAAAAAAATATAATATCAAAGACGGTCTTCTTTTAGATTTAGCTTGTGGCACCGGTTCGCTTTCAATCGAACTTTCAAAATTGGGTTTTGAAGTAATCGGAACAGATGCTTCTTATGATATGTTGTCAGAAGCACAGAATAAAGCAGCAGACTGTGGTGAAAATATAATGTTCCTCTGTCAGAGGATGGAAGAAACTGACCTCTATGGTTCTGTGAGAGCAATCGTTTGTGTGTTAGATAGTATCAACCATTTAACAAACTACGAATTAGTTAAAAAAACTTTTAAAAATCTTAAAAATTTTCTTGATACTGATGGTATAATTGTGTTTGATGCAAATACAATTTATAAGCACCAGAGTGTTTTAGGCAACAATATTTTTATTTATGATGAAAAAAATGTTTATTGTACGTGGCGTAACACTTTACAAGCTGATAATAAAACTGTAAATATTAACCTTGATTTTTTTGTGAAGAACGGCGAAAACTATTCAAGATGTGGCGAGAATTTTAATGAGGTAGCGTATACAGACAATGAACTCACAACCGCAATTGAAGAAGCTGGGTTTAAAGTTTTAAAAAGATTTGCTGAATCTACATTTGATTTGCCTGATGAAACTACCGAGCGTATTACTTACATAGTAGGGAGGAGCGAAGTTTATGGATGATTTAATGTATTTAAAAAGCGGAACAGATATAAGAGGTTCTGCATTTTCAACCGATGGCAAACCGATTGATTTGACTGCTGAAAGATTACAGGCTATTACCTGGGCGTTTGTTAATCATTTAGAGCAAAAAATCAGTAAATTTGAAGATTTGAAAGTTGCAGTCGGTTATGATTCAAGAATTTCTTCATAGAATTTATGGTAATTGTCTAAATAATTTTCGTCCGACTTGTCGGTATTCCACATCAGTTTGCCACCATAGCTGTTGAGTTTCTCTTTCAGCTCTGCCGAGATATCCTCGTCCTCAACTATGATGCCGTCCGTATTATCAATAACGAGTTTCAGGAAGTTTTGGTATGAGGGTTCCGAAATAATATCGAGATTTTTGCTCTCCACGCCCTCTTTTTCCAATGATTCTTTGAAAGTGTCGTTCAATACACCCTCAAAACCGTCGTTGTATAACGAACTTACTATTTTCACGTCCTTGAATAAAGGATCGTCGGCGAAAGCATTGCGCAGATAAAGCGGCGTTACATCCGAGAACCAGCCGTGGCAATGAACGATATCGGGTTGCCAACGCAGTTCCTTGATGGTTTCCAGTACACCGCGTGCGAAGAAGATTGCTCGGTCGCCGTTGTCGTCAAAGTGTTTGCCGCTTGTGGGGTCACACAATATTGCCTTGCGAGAGAAATGATCTTCGTTGTCGATGAAATAAATCTGTACTCGTGCGGCAGGAATCGAGGCCACCTTGATGATCAACTGATGGTCGTTGTCGTTGATGATGAGGTTCATACCCGACAGACGGATAACCTCATGCAGTTGGTTGTGACGCTCTTTTATCACGCCGAAACGGGGCATGAAGGTTCTGGTTTCGCAACCTCTCTCCTGCATGGCCTGCACGAGAGTACGGCAATGTTGCGACATGTCTGTTTTCGGAAGATATGGAAATATCTCCTGGCAGACGTACAATATTTTTGTTTTTTTCGGCATATCAATTTACAAAGATAGTAAAAATTTTGTCAAAAAAATCGAAAGGTTTCTTCGCTTAAAGTATCAGCATTGCATCGCCATAGGTTCCGAAACGGTAACCCTCCTTGATGGCAACGTCATATGCATTCATTATGTTTTCGTATCCACCGAAAGCTGCCACCATCATCAGTTGGGTGGAGTAGGGCAGGTGGAAGTTTGAGATCATGCTGTCGGCCACATTGAATACATAAGGGTCGAAGATGAATTTGTTGGTCCATCCTTCAAAGGGTTTCAGCATTCCCGTTGTGGAAACAGAACTCTCTATTGTACGCATTACGGTTGTTCCTACTGCGCATACTCGGTGGCCTTCGGTTTTTGCCAGATTGATTTTATCGGCCGCTTCGTCCGAGATGAAAATCTGTTCCGAGTCCATCTTGTGTTTGGTCAGGTCCTCAACATCTACCGTGCGGAAACTTCCAAGGCCTACATGGAGAGTGATCTCGGTACTTTCAATGCCTTTGATTTCCATTCTTTTCAATAGATGTTTGCTGAAATGCAGACCTGCGGTCGGTGCTGCTACGGCACCCTCTTCTTTGGCGAAGATGGTCTGGTAGCGTTCTTCGTCAATCGGTTCCACTTTCTCTCTCACCCACTTTGGCAGAGGAGTCTCGCCCATGTCATGCAGTGCCTTGCGGAAATCCTCGTATGAACCGTCGTAGAGGAAACGCAATGTGCGGCCGCGCGATGTGGTGTTGTCTATAACCTCGGCAACCAGAGAGTCGTCCTGACCGAAATAGAGTTTGTTACCTATTCTTATTTTACGTGCGGGATCTACCAATACGTCCCACAGACGCAACTCTTTGTTCAACTCGCGGAGAAGAAAAATCTCTATCTCGGCACCTGTTTTTTCTTTGTTTCCGTGCAAGCGTGCGGGGAATACTTTGGTGTTGTTGAAGATGAGAATGTCCTTCTCATCGAAGATGTTGATCAGATCTTTAAAGATTTTGTGTTCTATTTCTCCCGTTTTTCTGTTGATGACCATCAGACGTGATTCGTCGCGGTTTTCGGCGGGATATTTCGCCAACAGCTCGGATGAAAAATTGTAGTTGTACTGAGATAGTTTC
>CALAEU010000044.1 GCA_937891215.1 uncultured Clostridia bacterium | reverse complement strand
TTTGGTGTTGAGGGTGCAGTAAGGCTGTCGCCTTGCAAGACCGAAACGCCGAAAAGACATAAAAAGATTTGCTTTAAGGCAGGTTCGGATAACTTATTTCACCCTAATATATCACCACACTCTGACAAACATCTGCTTTCGTATATTTGCCCAAATTCGTGCCAAATTCCGTATTTTTCTCCTATGGTGGTCTGTATTCTATTTTCAATTCACTCGCTCAATTCTGGGCGAACAGGTGTTATTAAATAAAATTTTTTGTTCACTCTCGGTTGCATTTTCGTTTTGCTTTTTGATAACTTTTTTATTTTCCTGACTAACTTTTTTACTTCAACTCGCAGATTTTTTCTCAGCTGCCGATAAAACTTTTCCTTGTGATATTTACTATTTGGTGATAGAATTAAAGCATGAAATACAACCAAGGAGAATTAAAATGGATATAAATAAAATATACAATGAACTTACTAATGTAAATATTGAAGAGCAAAAACTCTTATGGGATGAACGAGGAAAAGGATATTACGGAGAATACCTTGTATTTTGTGAATTATACAAGAACATTCCTGGCACGTGTAAAATTCTCATGAACTTAAATGTTCCAGTTAGTCCTGGCAAGACAACTGAAATAGATTTAATTTTAATACACGAAACTGGTTTGTATATTTTTGAAATCAAACATTACAAAGGAACAATTTACGGAAAAAGTTCTGATAGTATTTGGACTCAATATTTTCGAACAGTAAAAAACAACACTTTTAAAAATCCAATGCAACAAAACGAATATCATATAAAGGCAATAAAAGAACTGTTTCCAAATATTCCAATCAAATCATTTATCGTTTTTACAAATGATGATTGCGAAATAAAAGTAACCAACTCAAATCCTGAAATAGAACTTTGCACATTATCAAACATTCAAAAAAATTTAAATAATAGTTTTTCTCATAGCAGTACTATGTTCTCCACAGAAAAAATTGACAACATATTTAGCCAATTAACGCCATATTCACAAATGAAAGAAACGGTTATTATTGATGGTATAGAACAATCTTTTTCTGCTTGGGTTAATCCTTTTATTTTAGAATTAAAGGAAAAAATTGCAGAAGTAGAACAGGAAAAAACTGATTGGATTACTAAATCAAACACAGAATTAGAAAGACAAAAAGAATTCATCCAAAACGAGAGAAAGTTATTAGAAAAAGCACAGAACCGTACTAAAAAAACAAGGCGAAAAAGTATTGTTTTAGCTATTATTTTCTCTATCGGTTGCTTTATTTTCTACTCTAATTCAATTTCTAATAACAAAAAAGAATATGATATTGAGTTAGCAAAATTCAAACAAAATTTTTTACATGTTGACGAAATAGGAAACGAGTACATCGATGAATTAAATTCCTATGTTCAAGTAACGAACGTAAGTCTAACACCACTATCTGATGATGCTGTTTCCTTTACAGCTAGAATTGCAATCAATAATGACTTCTACGGAATTGAAATCACAGAATCCGCAAAATATATTGTTATGACCCAAACAGGTCAAGTGTATGAATATGACGTATTTGGAGAACACTTAAAGTATAATGTTTTTTCAAATAGAATAGGAAAAGGCATTAAATCTTATGGGGATTTGGCAAATACACAATTTTGGGGAATATCTAATACAGATATTATTACCTACATAAAAATAACGAATATCAATCTAATTAAATTAGACCTAAATCGAACCATTGTAAAAGATGGCTTAGAAATTGAATTATATAAAAAATAAATTCTTCTATCTTTGTTTCATGCGTATAAATTTTTTACACCTACAGCTGCGAATTGGTGGTTAGTTTTTTAGTTGACTTATGGGTGAATTCATATTAAAAGCCCAATAAGAAAAGGTGTGAAAGTTCATTTGAAAAGAGGCATAAAACACCTTTCCTTAAATTCCGATGAGGCTTTGACCACAAATCATCCCACACAGAGAATTGGAATATATGGAATTATTGGAAATATTGTTGTGGAATAGTATTTGTAACTGGAATAAACACCACTATATGTTGTGGTTTGGAATAGTTGCATACTATCCATAGCTCCTACGAACCAGTAGGTCAGGGCATAACTTCATTTTGCTTTTAACAGCAAACTTCATTTCGGGTTTCCCAAACTTCATTGAAATATAAATGAATGAAGTTGTCTTCGACAAATGAAGTGTTACACAATGAAGTGTTACACAATGAAGTACTTCGTAATGAAGTTGCTTCGCAAATGATATAAACACGGACAACTCTCACTACTGAGAATTGTCCGTTTTCTTTATTATTTTACTTCTTTATCCATAAACACTCTTGAACCAGTTGCGCCTTTTTGACCCTGGTATTTACCATTGTATGGGTTAAGTGCAGTATCATCCATTTTTGCAAAAACAAGTTGACCAACGCGTCTTCCTGCTTTAAGTTCAATAGCACATCTGTTAGCGTTATAAAGTTCAAGTGTTATTTCACCTTTAAAACCAGGGTCAACCCAACCTGCGTTTTGAATAAACAATCCCATTCTACCTAAAGAACTTCTGCCTTCAACAAATGCAGTTAAATCATCTGGTAAATCAAAATATTCCATTGTTGTTGCCAAAACAAACTGATTAGGTAAAAGTATGTATGAATCAGTTGTTATTGTTTTATATTTAATTTCATTTTCTAAATTTATAATACCTGTTGAAGTATCTTCTACAATACTGAAAGTATTTCCTAGACGAATATCAACACTTGCAGGTTGTATTTGTTCTTTTTCTAAAGGCTCTACAATAAGCTCCTTATTTTCTATCATTCTCATTAAAGTTTTATCTGATAATATCATTATTTTTCTCCTTAAAATTAACCTTTAATATATTCAATTCCTTTAAACACATAAGCAAGAATTGTTTTAAGTGTTTCTATTAATTTTGTAAATGAAAAGTCGAGTTCACCTGCGATGTTTATAAAACTGTCTGCACTGCCTGTTCTTGCGTATCCTTTTAATACACCTTTATTATCAGGCACATTGTCATCATTTGCAAAACTGTCAAGAAGCGGTGAAGCGAGTGCTAATAAGAAACTCTGAGCGCCATGAGAATAGCCTAAATCAAGTTTTAATTTTTCTGCTAATTCATCGGGTGGTGTAGTGCCATAAAGTGCTGTAAGAGCAGTTGCCGCAGCCATTAACTCTTCTTCGGTAATCATAGCGAGTTCTGTGTCTAAAATAAGGCACATAGTTCTTAACAGAATTGTAACATCTTTTTCCATTAACGGATAATTTTCTTCACCAGCATAGTGCGCAGCAACTAATTCTGTTGCAACATCCCAGCCATCAACATATTCGCTGTCAGGAATAATTATTCCCTTCTGGAGTGCCATTTCCTGAACACCACCCTCACCATAAAGTGGTGTGTTAAGAATATCATTTAAAGCGTCTACCGCTTTTCTTACAAGGTCGTAGTAAAATGCACCTTTGTCAATGCCTAATTGCTCATCCTGAAAACCTCTTTCAAGACGCCATTCAACACCATTTTTAAGGAATTGTTTTGCGTAAGCGTTTAACCCCTTGTTCATTTCTTCAATGTGTGCATCTGTGTAGCCTACAACATCATCTTTTAAATTTTCAGCGTCAATTTTTTCAATTGTTGCTATATTATAATAAATTGACTCATCTGACAATTCCATTATTCTGTACTGTAACGGATACATAGTAAGAGCGGTTGTAGCAAAGTCTGTAATCTGCTTACCTTTTGAACTTGTATAAGTATTAGCGTCACTACAATGCTCGTGACCTGTAAATACTAATTTAATACCAGCATTTGCAAACTTTTCTGCAACAGAAAGGTGATTTCTTATAATAAAATCTTTACTTAAAACACTTTGCACCGGCATATGGTCAAGAAGATTGTGGTGCATCATAAGAATAGGGTATTTGCCATCACGGATTGCTTTTTCTGCTTCGTTTAAAACCCACTCAACTCTGTCATCTGTCATACCGTCACCTGTTGAACGGTTTATATCACAGCTATCAGAAGCAATAAGACGATACTTTTCATTTAAATCTGCGGTATATGAAAGATTACCTTCCATTGTGCTGAGTGCTTCACAGAAACCAAATTCATAATAAATCTCTCTGAAATCTTCAAGACTTGTTTCGCCTTCTTTTTCACCTTTTCCGGCATCATGGTTACCATTTATAACATAAATCTGTTTACCGGTTTCCTGTTCAAATTTTCTGAATTTTTCTACTATTTCAAGATGCTGTTGTTTAATTGCTCTACCTTCGTTGGAAATATCACCAGGAATTAAAATAAATTCTATTTTATCATTCTCGGCACATTGGTTTAAAAATTCATCAATAATATATCTGCTTTCATTTTCCATAGCAGCTCTGCGGTTTGCGTACCCAAAAATCGGGTCTTCTGAGAACCATTCTAAATCTTCCTGCAATTCGTAATGCAAATCAGACGCAACTGCAAAAGTTGTGTCTACAATAGACCACGCCGCACTTACTGGTACAACAAAAAATGTAGCCACAAGCGACAATATAAGAATCATTGCAATTATTTTCTTCATTAATATCACCCTATAACAGAATAAATTTATAAATATGCAATTAAAATATAACAAAATTACTATTTATTGTCAATCAATTCCCGAAAAATTCTCGGTTTATTAAGAAATTATTAAGATATGTTAAGAAACAGTAAATTGTATTGAAAAATACTGTCAACAATTGTAAAATTGAAATAAAAAATGATATGCAACAAAATGTAGCGAAACAACATCTTATAAATATATAGACATTTTTCATTTTGAGAATTAAAATGAAATAATATAAAACACAAAAAGAAAGTCAGGTGACAAAATGTTAGAGGTTAAATCTTTAACTAAAAAATTCGGCACATTCACCGCTTTACAAGATATTTCGCTGACTGTCGAAGACGGCTGCGTTTATGGTCTTGTAGGCTACAATGGTGCTGGTAAAACTACACTTCTTAAAAATATTGCGGGAATTTACAAACCCGAAAATGGTGAAGTTTTATTTGACGGAGAAAACATCTTTAATAATGAAATAAAAAAAGAAGAAATTTTCTTTATGCCAGATGACCTTTACTTCGGTGCTTACTCTACTATGAAGAAAATGGCTGATTTTTATAACGGATATTATAAAAGATTTAATTATGATACATTTAAGAAATTAACAGATGCTTTCGGTTTAGACCCGACTAAAAGAATAAACGGATTTTCTAAAGGTATGCAAAGACAGGCAGAAATGGTTCTGGCTCTTTCTACTCACCCGAAACTCTTACTTCTTGACGAAAGTTTTGACGGTATTGACCCACAAAAAAGAATATTTATGAAAGGTCTTTTAAAAGAAGCAATAAAAGAAAACAATATGTCAGTTATTATTTCTTCGCATAACTTACAGGAACTCGAAAATCTTTGCGACCATATAGGTATTATAAATGGTAAAAAGATTTCTGTTACTGGTGCTGTAAGTGAACTTTCTTATGGTAAGACTAAATTCAGACTTGCTTTCGCAAGAGAATTTACACTCGATGAATTCGAAAGTATTCCTTGTGAAAATCTTATTAAAGACGGACAACTTGCACTCTTTACAGTAAATGGTAACACCGAGGAAATTGAAAAACAAATCAAAGAATTAAAACCTGATGTTACTGAAAAAATAAACCTTTCTCTTGAAGAAATATTTATGCAGGAGATGAAAGGAGAAGACTATGACTACAAATCAATACTCAACTAATCCTTTTACATATACTTTAAAGTCAGGTTTTAAAGGGTTACCAATTTTACCCGCTTTAGGCAACCTCGGTATTCTCGGATTTTTTATGCTTCTTTATACTTTACCTGAACTTTTAAGAAAACAACCAATTTATAATAATGGTGAAGTTTCAGGGTATGTTTCACCTGCTACGAAATATATTTCGCTGTTTTTAGGTGATGAATATATGATTCTCCCCTGCCTTGTTTTAATCGCCCTTTGTGGTCTTGCAATGGCAATTTGTACATTTAATTTTATTACATCTAAAAAACAAGTAAATGTTTATTATAGTCTTGGTATAACACGCACAAAACTCTTTTTAGGTAAATATATTGCGGGCACAATACTTTTAAGTGCGTCCATATTTTTACCACTCTTTATTATGCTTATTGTAAACCTTGGGGCTTTAGGTTTTTCGTTTGAAATTTTTAAAATCTTTGCTCTTTTCCTTTTCACATTCTTAGTTGTATCACTTTCTGCATTCACAATTACTGCAACTATTTTTGCTTGTGTTGGTACAATTTTTGAAGCAGGTGTTTTTTCTGCAATAATTCTCTTTTTGCCAGATATAATACTTTATGGTATCCAGACAGTTATGTCAAAATTCCTTTATGGTAACCCTTATGGTTACAATTTTACTCCTGCAAACAACGAGCATTGGGATAATTCTTATATTGCCGCTTTATCTGAACAATTTGAGTATTTAAGCCCTGTATTTTTCGGAAAAACAGAACTCTCAAAATTTGCAATTATAGAAAAAGAAACTAACCCTGCAGTTCAACAGATAATTGAAAATCCTTCTTTTATAAATATTGTTTTATGGATTATTTTAACTGCAATTGTTGGTTTCCTCGGTGTTAAAATCTTCAATAAACGAAAAGCAGAAATCGCAGGATTTATCGGCACAAACATTTCAACCCATCTTGCATTTCTCAACACGTGAATACGAGGATTTTCTATCGGCACAACTTCCTGCACGTATCCTCTCCCTGCCATATTGGATTGTCCTATCAGCAAAAATGAATGCATGGTCGTTCCCTCCGAATTTCTTCCATTTTCTTAAATTTTACCATAGCGCTCCGTGTGTGTCAATGTGCGTGCGTTGTCTTGTTCGCTCCCGATCGTGGCATATCGGAAACAAATGAAGCAATCGGCTCTCGCGTTATGGCGAGAGCCGATTGCTTCATTTGAGGATTTTTTCCAACTGCGCCATTTGTTCCTTTTTGAGATGTTCGGTTTTCTTATATGCTGAAATTGGCAATGGTATCTTGTTTGTATTTCTCTTTGAGGTGAATATAGGTTTTCTCTGTAAATGCTACGTCAGCATTCCAACAAAGAAAGACGGTTATGGAATGT
>CALAEU010000043.1 GCA_937891215.1 uncultured Clostridia bacterium | reverse complement strand
TAGCAACCTATGATTGGGAATTAAAAATTGCGGAACTGCGTTGCATTTATAACGCGTTTATGAATTAAATATTTTGAAAATGAACGAAGGGATTTGCTCGTTTTATCGTAGGGGATGAGCTTTGCTCTCCCGTGACAACACGTTGTGTTTTAGAATGCATTTGAAATGATAAATTATGATTTATTACACTCGATTGATTTATTATAATTAAAAATTGTTCCCACTACTACGGGCGACCACAGGTCTACCTACCATAGTGGAAGTTAATTTTTTATTTCATTTATAGTGCAACACAGAAATTCTGCATTATGCATTGTGAATTGTGCATTTCAAAAGCTCTGACCCTAATGACTAATGGCAAAAAACAATCCTCAACCGAACAAATATTCGAAAAAACTGCAAAAAATTTTCGCTAACGCGAAAATTTTATATTCGTAAAGGAAACTTTTCTTTTCTTTTCACTTGCTCCTTGCATACTTACACACTTGCTACTGATATAGCAACTACACCAAAAAATCAAATCCTATTTTATGCAACTTTAACACGCTAAATTCGTTGACAAATCTTGCTATTTAGTGTAAAATTAAGTTAACCATAAAGTTGGGGTAATGGGGCAATTGTGTCTTGTTGTGATAGTTTTATATACTATTATATATAGGCTTTGTTGCAAATCCATTTTTGCCTAACAGTGTGGTTGGTAAAATTAAGAAAGTGAAAAATACTGTGGCAGAGGGTAGGTCAGACCCGCAACCCCTTTAAATTTGTTTTACTTGTCTTCGTTTTACCGTTACACAAATATGTTAGGTTACCCCTAACAGCTAATTACAACTGGTGCGTGGTTGTAATTAGTTAATTCTGCATTTTGCGTTTTGCATTTTGCATTGAAATCAGCGCACGCGTATTTTTGTATTGGCGTACTAAAAATATGATGGAGGAAAAATTTATGAAACAAACAAAAAAATTATTAAGCATCTTTTTAGCAATGCTTATGTTAATCGGTACTGTTTCTGTTGTAGGTAATGCAGCGATTGCTAGAGAAGACGTTCATTACGACTCAATGGATAATGCAGCTTTAACACCTGAGCAAGTTGCTAATATTGTTCTCGACTCACTCGACAGAGATGTTATGCCTGGTCTTGGTGTTATTGATGAAGACTTTGTTGTTATCAAACTCAAACTTGACTTAACATCTATTAACTCTGCTCTTAATGATATTTACGCTTTATTGGACGGTAACTTACCAGGTACTGCTGGTGGTGACGTTAAAACACTCGCTGCTCAACGAGACAGACTTAAATACAACGGTCACGTTGTTCAGAGAAGTGATGGTGACTTACAAGTTCTTTATTGTCTTCTTGATTTCTTAATGAATGATACTAATGCTGAAGTTCTTTCAAGAGCTCCTTATGGTATACTTGAAGAGGGTGGTATTAACACTATTATTCAAGTATTTCAACGGATTGTTTTTGCTTCGTTATGTTTTAGTTTACTAAACTCGATTGATTTGTTATAATAAAAAATTGTTCTCACTACTACGGGCGACCACAGGTCTGCCCCTACGATTGTAGAAGTTAATTTTTCGTTTTATTTACAATGCAACGCAGTTCCGCAATTTTTAATTCCCAATCATAGGTTGCTAATATTGTTCTCGACTCACTCGACAGAGATGTTATGCCTGGTCTTGGTGTTATTGATGAAGACTTTGTTGTTATCAAACTCAAACTTGACTTAACATCTATTAACTCTGCTCTTAATGATATTTACGCTTTATTGGACGGTAACTTACCAGGTACTGCTGGTGGTGACGTTAAAACACTCGCTGCTCAACGAGACAGACTTAAATACAACGGTCACGTTGTTCAGAGAAGTGATGGTGACTTACAAGTTCTTTATTGTCTTCTTGATTTCTTAATGAATGATACTAATGCTGAAGTTCTTTCAAGAGCTCCTTATGGTCTTTTACAGAGTGGCGGTATTGAAGCCGGTGGTCTTGTAGATGTGGTTCAAGCTTTTTATGATATAAAAGCACTTGTACAACCGGTTAACGACATCCTTATGGATGTTGACGGTCTTGTTGCAGGTTTAGCATACGATATGCTTCTTTATGGTTCTTATGGCCATGATTTAGACGCTGAAGAATTAAAGGCTGCTGGTCAATCAGTTCCTACAACAGATGCAACCATTGCTACAGCTATAACAACTCTTCTTACAAAACCACAGAAATATACTTATAATGAAGCTGGTGGAAAAGATTGGGATATGGATTCTGTTATCCTTTCAGAATCTAAACTTCAGGGTAAGAATTTATCTCTCAAAGACAATTCAATTCTTGATATTGTAGACCAGATTCTCCAGACAGCTTACGAAGATTTCGGTACAGTTGCTCTTAACCACGATGTTAAGAAGCTCTTTATGGAAGCTTTGGGTGTTGATTTCGTAACTCTTGACGAAAAGAAAGATGCAGATGAAATTACTCGCATTAAAAGCGACGCTGACTTTATTAATGTAGTAGATGGTAAACCAGAAGACGCTGGCGAAGTTAAAAACTACTTCTGCAACGCACAGATGTGGGAAGTAGATGGCGTTTGGTACTTCAGAGATTATGTTACAAGACCTGTTCTTGATGCTAATGGTAACATTCAGTATGTGACTGACGAAAATGGTAACCAAGTTGAAAAAACAGCTTTACAGCACCGTTATCAGAGAGCTGAAGCTTACAATGCTAATGACCTTTACGAAGCAGTAAACTGGAATTACAAACTTGATAGTACAACATTCAATTTCGATGAGTTAGTTCCACAGTATAAATCAATCATTGGTTGTCTTAACCATATTATCCATGTAATTCTTGAAACAGCTATTAACCCTGGTTATCTTCAACGTTTCGGTGTTAATAGTATAGATGCTCTTTGGGTAGATGGTGACAACACAAACTTCAATGAAAACTTAATGACAACAGCTAAGTTCCTTCTTAAGAACTTCACATTTGAGTTCTTTGGCAGAAACCCACTTTATGTTGACCTTAACACATTAAAAGCAAATGCTGATTTCATCAAGAAAGTTGATTCATTCGAAAACAATGCAGCAGGCAGAGAAGGTCTTATAGCTTACATGCTTCTCCCATTCTTAGGTGATGCATTACCACAGCTCGTTTATGACCTTGATATGTTTACACCAGGTGTTCAGATTGAACAAACTGCAGCTCTTCTTGTAAGAGAATTCTTGTCAGACCTTACTCCACAAATCAACTATGATGACCAGATCTTTGTTGACGCTTCTCTTGCTTCAGGCAGAACATTCCAGACAAAGTCATCTGCTCAGTGGATGGAACTCATTCTTAATATGGGTCTTGACTTAGCAGCAGTTTACCTTGATAATATTTCAAGTTTCAATGTTGATTTAAATACACTCGCACAAATCAAGAAATTTGCAGTAGATGCAGGTGCCCCTGCTTATATGGGTGTTCTTGAAGAAATCGTTGACTGGGCTATAGATTATATTTCTGACGGTCAGGATTTCAGTGTTATCTTAGGTCTTGAACCTAAAACTATTAACTCAGTTCGTTGCGTAACTTCTTATAACGATAAGAACGATACAGTTGAAGTTTCAAACAACTATGCAGGCAATGCATTTGACATTGTTTCAACAGCTCTTAACAAACTTCTTCCACTCGGTATGCTTGTTGGTTGTTCAACTGATAAGTATGCACTCGATGTTGAAGTAGTATTCAATAAACTTATTGATGTTATTGATGACCTTGACCTTGAAGTTCTTCTTGGTGTATTTGGTAGAACTGGCAGAGATGACAGTCTTCTTGAGGCTGATAACATTCCTGTTGTAATTCTTAATCTTGCTAACGGAATTCTTAGTTGCTTGTTTGGTAAGACTATTTTAGTTGCAGATCCAGAAGCAGCAGAACCAATTAACAATGCCCTTTCACAGGCAAGTCTTAAAACAACTATTTTCAACCTTCTTACAGGTCTTAATGCAAGAAAAGAAGCTATTGTAAGAAGTGCTCTTCCGTTAGTTGCTTTGTTCATTTCTGACTTCGGTGGTGAACAAACATTTAAAGCTCCTGGTATTGATGTTGACAGCGTTATTGCTAATACAGGAGATTATAGTTTCACAATTAAGAATAAATCTTACGGTATCTGGCGTGGTTACATGAAAGATGGTGCACGTCAGCAAGACCAACATTACAATTTAATTATTGATAATGTAGCAGTTTGTAACTTTGATGGTAGTGCTACATCTTATGTATCACTCTCAAGCACAGCTACAAGTCCTTTAACTTACGGACAGTCTACACCTGTTAATTACAAAGTAAACAGCATTCCGGCAGAAGGTGCACTTGTTCGTTTCGATGTTACTTATAGAATGACAGGTTCTGATGGTGAAACACCACTCACAACAGAATCTTCAACAATAAGTAAATATATGTGGTTAAGACCTGCTGGTGAAGATTTAACTGATACCGGTGATCAAACGTATACAGCAGATAATGGTGATTGGGATGTAGCTGTTTATGGTGGTACTCATATTTATGACTTATCACAATATACAGAAGAGGAAATTACTGCTTTCATTAACTCCTGCGATGGTAAGGTTGCATATACTGTTTCCAGACCTGAGGGTGACTGGTATAATACAAAAACCACAGGTGGTGTTGATGTTTCAGGTGCTCAGGAACAGAATGGCTGGAAGTTATCACAAATTTATAAAGAAACAACTAAAGCTGAAGTTAACGTAACAGCTACTTATGATTTTAGTAACAAGGATACATTCAGCAACGCAGTAAGAAACGGTGGCTGTTTCGCATGGAAATACACAGGTTACGCGAACTCAGAAAGTAATCCAAGATTCGAAAACCAACCAGCTATCTGGATTTTCTATGATAGTCAGTACAAAGCTAAACTTAACGAACTCGTTGATATGGAACTTGAAATGTCACGTCTTCCATCTGAGTATAACACTTCTTCAGCAGAATGGCAGGCATACGCTACAGCATTGCCACAGGCTTTAAGAGGTGCAAAAGAGAACATCAACGAAAGTTCTGTTCTTAACTACAAAGCGCTTTATGAAGCATTTGAGGCAGCAGTAGAAAATGTTGAAAATGCAAAAGTTTCATCTGCAAACGATGTTTCAAAATATATTACTGCTCTTAAAAACACAGTTAAAACAGTTAATAATGACCTTGGTGGCGCAAGCTTCAGAACTTATGCTCTCTATCGTTGGTACGATTTAAATGATTTAAGAAATGACGCTTATAATATGATTAACCTCTACGAAAGAGCTCAGGCTACAGCTCCTGATACAAAGTTCTTCCCATATAGCGGCATTTCAGAATACGACCTCAAGAAGTTAGTTAACGTTAACGGATATGATAAAACAGATGATTATATCCTTGCTCTTCTTCAGGATATGTCAGCAGAAGATGCTGCAAGAGCTAAAGAAGATTACAGAAATGCTAAGAAAGACCTTGCAAATCTTCAGGCTTCTGAAATTGCAGATACAAACGACTTACTTGGTAAGAGCGTTAGTAAGCTTCTCCCACGTAGTGGTGGCGTAGTTAACACTTACCTCATTAAAGAAATCAATTCTGCTAAAGCAGTAATTGGTACAAATAACACTAAGGGTTATTCAGAACGTAGCTGGAAAGCTTATGATACTGCTCTTAAAAGAGCAGAAGCTGTAAAAGACAGCCCATCACAAGACACAATCTTCGATGCTAAATATCAACTTCAGGTTGCTCGTAATAACTTAATTCCAGCAACACAAGAAGCAGATTACGAAGAACTCTTAGCTCTCATTAAACAAGCAGAAACTGTAATGAACAACACAGCTCTTTACAACAATACAGATGCTGAATTCGGTGCTGTTCTTGCTGCTCTTGGTTATGAATTAACAGATGCAGACGGCAACACAGTTCAACTCTTCCCAGGTTCTGCAAAAACAATTGAAAATGTTTCATTTGACAAACATGACCAGGATGAAATTGATGACGTTGCAGACGACCTCAAGAAAGCTCTTTCTAAGATGGTATTTAAAAACACATCATACGGCGGAAACACAGTTGAGAACTCAAATGTTCCTACTGGCGAACTCGATAAAGATGATAATCCTATCACTGAATCAGTAAAAACTACAGTTCTTTCTGCAGAACAAATTCTTTCAACAGTTAAAGCTCAGTTTGCTGGTACAACAGCTGCTAATGGTACAGTTGATGACATTAGAATTTCACTTGATGATAACTACACACTTGAAAACGGCGAAGAAAAATTCGTTGGTACTGGTGCTACTATCACAATCTACACAACACAAGCTGGTGTTAAAGTTCCACTTTCAACAATCAAAGTTGTTGTTAAAGGTGATGTTACTGGTGACGGTGTTGTTGACGTTCTCGACTGTATGATAGTTGAACTTGCTTCAACTAAATATACAGAAATTAACGGCGTTTACAACTTAGCTGCTGACTTAGCTCCTAACTCTGTAATCGACGAAAACGACCTCGGTGAAGTTGCTAACCTTGCAAGGCTTCGCTAACTGACAGTTGTTAGTTAATTTCAAGTTTTAAACAAATACTTTAAAGTTTGCCCCACTCAGTTGGGGTGGGGCAAACAAATTTGTTGATTTTAAACAAAACATTTTTTTGTTGTAATTATAAATTCTAGTGATTTGCTATTGCATTTTTCAGCAATTTGTATTACAATAGGAGAATATTGAAAAAGATATTTCGAATTTATTTAAAGAAAAAATATCTTATAATAACTATGATGGAAAATACTTTCAAAAATAATATCCATTTATTTAACAGTCAACTTCTGAAGGTAAAGATTGATTTCCACAGATTCTAGGTTCTATGTGGATAAACAGGAGTAATACGTCCATTTAGTTG
>CALAEU010000042.1 GCA_937891215.1 uncultured Clostridia bacterium | reverse complement strand
ATATGCTGCCATTAATAAAATTGATGACAAAAAAGAGGGCGAAATGTTGCTTAATTCTTACATTTCGCAGTTTTTCTCAAATCGTAATAAGTTGGTAGACGGCTATACCGGTCCCGCACAAAACACTGCATCGATTAAAAGCACGGCGTTTACTGGCGCTTGTACCGAGTACGTATTTGGCGGTGAAAAAAGCGAAGCCACAAATCAGCAACTAGCTTATGATTACATAATAGCATCAAGAATGATAAGCAATTTGTATTCGGTTATTACGAATTCTTCGTTTTATAATCCTAACGATGCAACAAATGTTGCGGCACATATTTTATGGGCTTATTATGAGTCATATACCGACGCTCAGCTTTTATCAAAGTATAATGCAACGTTGCCAAACAACAAGTATAATTCGATACTGCCCATTAATAATTCGGGTGCTGTAAGCGGCGCGTTTGCAGGCGGTAATTTCGATGCTGCTATGAGCTCGCTTGGAATAGTCAGTGGTGGCGGAGTAACAGTAGACGGTCTGGACAAGGGCAACTATAGCGATGCGTTGGCGCAGGCGCTGTGGTTTGTACCAAACTCAAAAAAGCTATTGCGTGTGGCAGATCTTATACAGTTAGAAATGCGTTACCGAGAGCAATATATAGAAAATAAAACTCCTGAATTAGTAAGTAGTACGAAATCTGAAAATACAATAGCTTCAAAGAAAAAAGTTGTTAAAAGCCTTTGGAATTTGATTAAAGAAGGTCAGGATTTGGCTGATGAATTTGGTTTTGTTAAAGGGCTGGAATTTGTTTCTACTACAACTTTGAACCATCTTTTTGGGATGACTTTTCATTTGATGTTACCTTTGAATTCTGGTGGAGTAATAAATACAGACAGAATAAATTACCCTGAAAATATTAATGATGAAAATTTGGTCTTGGTTAGTAGTCCTTCGTTTTTAGATAAAATGGCAAAATATGCAGAAACTCCGTCTGTTAAGCTGAATACGGTGTTTACTGCGGGTGCAAAATTGAAAGAAGCAACTTTTGATTATATGTTAGGACTTTCAAAAAATGTTGTTGAAATTTATGGAAGTACAGAAAGTGGGGTAATTGCATTTCGCAAAAATCCGCAATATAATCTAAAGATATTCAAGAATGTTAGAATTGTTTTGCTGGGGAATTCGGCAGAAATTTCAACTCCATATTCTTTTGAAGAGAAAAATGTTGTAAATGATGAAATAGAACTTTTAACAGGTAGAGAAATGAAAGTTGTAGGACGTACTGATAGAGTTTTAAAAATTATGGAAAAACGTATTTCAGCAGAAGAAGTTGAGAAAGAACTTGCTCTGAATAGTTTTGTGCAAGATGCTTATTGCCTGAAATATGGTGAAAAACTTGCATGTCTTGTTGCTTTGACTAGAGAAGGCAAAGAGTTTGTAATTTCTTCTGGAGTGTCAGAGTTAAAGAAAATTTTAAAAACTTTTTTGGATAACAAGTTTGAGATTATTCCGCAAAAATGGAAATTTATTGATGAAATCCCTAAAAATATTAATGGGAAAATTGATAAAGTAAAAATTGAAAATTTATTCGATATAAATTTATCTTTGCCTTTGATATTAGATAGAAAATATTCGGAAAAAGAAGCCGTTATCCAGTTGTATTTTTATCACAATTGTAATTTTTTCAAGGGACATTTTGAAAATTATCCTGTTTTACCTGGTGTTGTTCAGTTGTATTTTGCAAGCTTTTTTGCTAAAGATGCATTCAATGTTGAGTGTACTTCGGGGCAGTTTCGTAGAATAAAATTTTCTAACTTAATTAAACCCGACAAAGTTATATTTTTAAGGCTGGAACATACTGAACGTGGGGTTGTTTATAGTTATTTTGATGAAGAAAATACTTATTATTCCCGACAGAAATGATTTTGAAAATACTTTCGCTTTGCAAAAGGAATATAATCTGGGATTTGAATATAATGACTTTTTTATTCCAGATGTTTTAGATGATGAACAACTTCAGGCAGATATTGTAAAAAAATACAAATCGCATAACTTACCTGATTATACAACAATGCATGGTGCATTTATTGATGTCATACCATTCAGTTCAGACAATAAAATAAAAGAAGTGTCACTTTTTCGCATCAATCAGAGTATTTCGATTGCAAGAAAAATTGGTGCAAAAGCAGTCGTTTTTCATACCAATTATAATCCGTTTTTAAATACAAAGGAATATATAAAAGGCTTTGTAAAACAAAATGTTTCGTTCTGGCAAGAAATTCTGAATGATAACAAAGATATTAATATTTATATTGAAAATATGTTTGACTGTGACCCGTTTGTTATTAAGCAAATAGCAGAAGAGTTAAAGAATAATGACAATTTCGGTGTGTGTCTTGACTGGGCTCACGCATCAATTTCAAAAATTAAGCCATCAGAGTGGGCGGAAGTGTTAGGTGAATACATAAAACACATTCATATAAATGATAACGATTTAATAAGTGATTTGCATTCAGCCTGGGGCAGTGGTAAGGTTGACAGAGTCAGTTTTTATGAATGTTACGAAAAGTATTTTAACAATGCAGCCATTCTGATTGAAACAAATTCATTTGAAAACAAGAAAAAATCTTTAGAGCAATTAAAGAAAGACAAATTCATTTAAATTTATAAAACTAACACGAAAGGAGAGTTGTAGATGGTGGAAAATAAAAAAAACCAAAACACTAAGCTAGCCATTATAATTTTTATTGTAACTGCAATTATTGCTACCATACTTACTACAGTTCTCGCTTTCGGTAAAACTAACGAGGGTTACAGGACTATAACTGTTATTGAAATTCAGGGAACAGTAGGTGTTGTTCATGATGATATTGAATATCAGGCATATACAGGTATGCACCTTGAAGAAGGATACACAGTTGTTACCGGTGGTAACAGTTATATAAGAATGCTTCTCGATGATGATAAATATGTAAAACTAGAATCAGGAAGTAAAGCAGTTTTTGAAGAGCTAAGCGGTGGAAAAACAGCCATCAGAATTGAGCGTGGCTCCCTTGTCAGCGAGGTTACAAAGCCATTAGCGGTAGATGAAGATTTTATTGTCAATACACCAAATGCAGTTTTAGCAGTCCGTGGTACACTTTTCAGAGTCGATTTATCAAGAAATGAAAGAGGTGAACTCAACACCGATGTTATGACTTATGGTGGTGCGGTTTCAAGTAAACGAGTTCAACCTAATGGTGATGTTGAAGATATTGAAGTTACTATTAAAGAAGGCTTTAAGGCAACCGTTAATATGGATGACAAAGAAACTGTTTATTTAGTGGATGAAGTCAAGGTTGATCTTGGTGCTTTGGTTGGTGGCTCTGGTGGTAATGTTAATAATGATACTACCATTACAGAAACAAATGCAAACGGTGAAGTTGTAAACACAACACCAATTACATTGGAAAGTGTTCTTAAGCCGATTGTAATTGAGGATATTCCTGATGATGACCTTGTAGATATTTATTTCGCAAGTGAAAACGGTCACCAGATGTTTGTAGAAACAGAACAGATTGAAACTCACATTGAAGAACGCAACATTGATGTAACACAAAAAACATCTGTTTATGAAGTAGCAGAAACGGTTGAAAATCCTGTTGAGATTGTTATTCCTGATGATAATGTTCCTCTTGCTACAACTACTGAAGCAAAAACGGAAGAACAGAGTGTTATAGTTCAGGGTCCTCCGACTGATGGATTTGGAGTAGAAACAACAGTTCATACTCACACTGAAAAGAAAGAAATAATTGAAGCAACCTGTACTGCTGATGGTAAAGAAGTTGTTAAATGTTCAGAGTGCGGTGAGATTATAAGTGAAACAGTTATTAAATCAGAAGGGCATAAACTTAATGAAACAATTGTTGCACCTACTTGTACGCAAGACGGCAGTAAAATAACACAGTGTACGGTTTGTGGTGAAATAATTTCGACTACAGTTGATGTAGCCACAGGTCATATAGAAAAAACGATGTTAGCAAATCCTACCTGTACACTTGCAGGTAAAACAGTTGTCAGTTGTTCTGTTTGTGGTGAGAAAATTTCTGAAACAATTAACAAAGCAACAGGACACAAAGAAAAAACAACAACAGTAGAGCCAACTTGTAAAAAAGATGGTAGTAAGACAACAAAATGTACTGTGTGTAATGAAACACTTGAAACGGTTGTTTTAGAATCAACAGGTCATACAGAAGAAACTTCGACAGTAGACCCGACTTGTACAAAAGATGGTAAAATAACAGTAACTTGTACAGTATGCGGTGAAGTGATTTCTGAAACAGTACTTGAAAAAACAGGTCATACAGAAAAGGTGACAACAGTAGACCCGACTTGTACAAAAGACGGTAAAACAACAGTAACTTGTACAGTATGCGATGAAGTGATTTCTGAAACAGTACTTGAAAAAACAGGTCATACAGAAAAGGTGACA
>CALAEU010000041.1 GCA_937891215.1 uncultured Clostridia bacterium | reverse complement strand
ATTTTGGTTGAGTGAGTTTTTATTTTATATTCTTATTTATTCACTTTTATTTTATTTGCAATTTCTAAAAGCTGCTTTCTTGAAGACACACCTAATTTTCCATATATATTTTTATTATGGTATTTTAAGGTGTTTTCTTTTATATTCATTTTTGAGAGAACATCTTTTGTTCCGTTGCCCTCAAGATATAAATCAAATATCATTTTTTCTGTAACGGTAAGAGTCGGTATCCCCTTTTGAAAAAGCTCAATTTTTTCGTCATACTCATTATTTTCGGCAACTTCCGCTTTCTTAACCTCTGAATTGCTTTCTACAGAATTCAGTTCGGTATTTACATTTAAAAGTGCATTTTTATTTGCTTCATCCTGCATAAGAAAATTCAGACCTAAAAGGAATAATTCGCTGATAATATATGAAAAGGAAAGCAATTCAAAGCCGAAATCAATAAATTGCTCAAGGAACCAAACACCGATATTAACCATAACCGCCAGGGTGAGCACTATCGCCTGACTGCTTGAAGCTACCAGCTTTTTAACCGAGGTTTTAATAATAATGCCAACCATTGAAGCAAAATAAGCAAAAAGATAAATATAATAAGTTATATGCCAGGGTCCGTAAACCTTATTGAGAACAGAAACTCCGTTAACAACCTGCAAGCTTACCTCTTTATAATATAAATCAAGGTAACCGGGGCTTGCGGCAACAAGAAAAACTAAAATACCGACAACAAAAAGCAGATACGGTAAAGCCTTGTTAAATTTGAGCTTAATTGCTTTTGCTATAATCATCAGCATTGCCATTGGCAAGAACACCGAGCCGAGATAGGAAACTCTGTTTGCCATTAAAGCTGTTTCAAGTGTATCGGAAACCGCTAAACAAAGATAGCCTACATTAACTATGAAAACGCAGGAAAAAAGCAAAACAAACCATAACTCCCGCTTTTTAATCACAAGGAAATAGCCCAGCAATAATCCGAATGATATAACGGCAGTTGCAACATAAACTCCGACGAGACTTGCAGTTTTTTCACCCGAAGTTGAACAACCGCTAAAGCTTAATATTATTAAAAATGAAGAAATCAAGCAAAAAATTGACTTTTTCATAACGCACTCCTAACTTACACCCAAAAACAGTGCTTCCCACACTTTTTCCCACACTTTTTTCAAAGAAAAACCCAATTTCCCACACTTTTTCTTACAGTAAGTGTGGGGATTTTATTATTTATATTATTTATAATAAATACAGTAGGATAATAAGAAAGATATAAAACCTACCTTTTCTTTCCATGGGGTACCTTTGTTACACGGAATTGTCGGTCCTGTAACGCTCTGCGTGGGAGTGCCAATGAACACGCAGACCGCCCTTATGATGTAATTATATCATATTACTGAAACACTGTCAATTAACATCATTCAGCACAAGGAGTGGTTTTATGAAAAAGAAAAAGTTGAAAGGCTTTATCAGCATAATGCTGACCTTAGCAATGGTAATCGGTCTATTGCCCACGGCGGCGATCCCTACTTCTGCTGCAGAGCTCATAGGCAGGGACACGATATCTTCCGTTGCTATCACGGTGGGGAATATCATTGCGGGTGAACCCCTGTCTAATTGTGTGCCTACGACGACTCTTTGTGACATCACGTGTACATGGGCCGTTCGTGGACTTAAAGGCACTACAGAAGTACCTGCTTCCACCATTGCCGAGGAGGGAACGACCTACTATCTGGCGATGGTACTGACGCCAAAGCTTGATCTTTACACCTTTGCCACCAGCGTCACGGGTACCGTTAACGGCAATACTGTGACGATAGAGAGGATGAGCAGTACCAGAGTTGCCTGCATGGTGGCTATCAACCCCAAAAGCAAAGTGACTACGGTTGAAGTCAGCGTGCCCCGGCCGATCTATGGTGCCATCCCCGGCACCCCTACTGTTACCGGCGGACACACGGTGTCGGACTGCACATGGTGGAAAAGCACCGAAAGTGCTACTTCTCCCGAAACACAGCTCGTGGAAAACGAAGCGTTTTCCCACGGTTATGACTATTATCTGGAGGCAACGGTGACGGCTGCGTCCGCCTCTCTGTTTGATGAAAGCACGGCAGTTACCGTCAACGGGCAGTCGGCAGAGATCCTTTCCCGAGATTCGGATGCAAATACGATTACATTCCGCTACCATGTGGACAGTAGCGAGGTCATCAATGGTACAGGCATAATTTTTGTGGCTGACGGCAACGGCGGATACTGGCAGCTGGGCTACGGAGATACCAAAACCAATGGCAGCGGCTATACCGCCTCCTATGATCAAAGCGGTGTTCTTACGCTGACCAATACCGGCAACAGTGTAATCGGCGGAACCTGCAAGATTCCGGACGAGAACGGGTACACCGGCATTTATGCCGGCAGCGACCTGACTGTGCGCTTTGAGGGCGATTTCGACTTTGACCTTTCGGGAACACCGAATACTGCTGCTTATGTCTATGGCATCTATGTTGACGGCGAACTGACCATTATCAACGGGTCTGCCGCTGACTGCACGGTCAGCTTCTCTCCTGCTGAGGGAATCCTTGCCTCCCGTGGCAGCGACGGTATTTACTGCTACGGTGACCTGACCGTCCTCAATGAGAGCAACAACGATTTTGTTCTGAACGCCGACGCCGTAGGCGTTCGTCCGGTGAACGGCGCGGTGGAAGCCAATTTCACCAACAACGGCATTAATACTCCGGGCTTCATCACCATCGGTGACAACTGCACGGTGAACGCCACCGCCGCCAACGTGGAGCTGTCCGCCTGGGGCGAGACCATCAGCCGTGGCATTTATGCTTACCTCGGTCTCACCATCAGGAAAAATGCTGCGGTGACTGCCACCGGCGGCAATATCAACCCCTCTGAGAGTGCCGAAACTCTGGATATGGGTAATTATCAGTACTGCTATGGCGTGCAGGCTGAGACCGGCAATATAACGGTCAACGGCGGCACCCTGACCGCTACCGGTGGAAATATCGACTTCGGCGACCTTACCGGCACCGGCAACTTCGGAACGGCTTTAGGACAAGACAGTTATGGTATCTATGGTGCTAATATCACACTCAACGACGGCGCCATTACCGCCAAGGCAGGCTACAGCCGCTCCTCTGCTTATGCGAGCAGCAGCCTCAGTTGCGGCATTTTCTGCGGAAACCTGACGGTCAGTGGCGGCACACTTACTGCCACTGCAGACGACGCCTGGTTGGAGAGCACCGGTATTCGGGTTCAGAACAGCCTGAATCAGACCGGCGGAACGGTCAACGGCAAAGGCGGTGTTGCTGTCTGCATCGGAGGCGCAGGTACAGGCTCAAGGGGCATTTATGTTAACACCCTCTTGACCGCCAGCGGTGGCAGCCTGACCGGTACCGGCGGCACTATGGGCAACGTGCTCCCCAGTGTAGGCTTGCAGGCAGGTACAATGGCCCTCAGCGGTACGGCGAAGATTACTGGCATCGGCGGCCTGGTAACGACTGCAAATATCGACACCCCGGTGACAGGGTATTCATCCTTCGCCTCCTATCCCGGCGACAGCATCGGCGTGTGGATTTCCAAAAACCTTACGGTGGACGGTAGTGCTGTTCTGACAGCCACCGGCGGAACCCTGAAGGGAAACTACGAGAAGGCGGGTCAAGCCATGAGCGTGGGTCTCCAAGTTCGCTCGGCGGACGGTTTCACCATCAGCGGCAGTGGCACAGTCGTTGCCTCCGGCGGCGAATCGGACTACGGCAATAAGGGCAACAGCACTAGCGAAAGCAGCTGCGGTATTCATGGCGAAGTACCGTCTCTTACCATTGACGGCACCACGGTCATTGCTACCGGCGGCACGGTCTGCACGGAAAAAACGTCGAGCGACTATTACACAGGCGGCGTAAGCTACGGCATGCATCTGCCCGGTGCCAGCCTGATACTGCAAAATGACGCAAAGCTCACCGCCACCGGTGGTGAAAACCCCAACTACTCCACGAATTCGTCGCGCCCCTCCTATGTCAACGACAGCTACGGCGCCTATATCAAGGGCGACATCACTGTGACGGATTCCGTCCTTACCGCCACCGGCGGTCTCTCTACGAAAGCCGTTGGTCTTTACAACGGCGGCACAGTGACACTGAATGGCATGAGCAGCCGTCTCACCGCCTCAGCGGACGATTATCACCAAGACGCTTATTATTATAACGATAGCCCATACAGCTATGGCGCCATGAACGGCTACGATAGCAATCCCGGCGGTGCTTACACAGTAAACGGCGGTATTCTGCTCCTGCAGGGACAGACCGGAGCTATGGGTTACAAGACGGACAATACCATAACGGCTGGTACGATCACGGCCGGCAGCAGTTGGGACGGCTCCGACGCGGCAAGTATGAGCGGCACCGCCGATTTCTCTACACTTGCCGGCAGCAAATATGTGAAGGCGGACGGCAACGCTGTGTACGTCACCATCAAGGACTGGACCTACGGCGATGCGGCAAGCACGCCTACCTACTCCACCCTTACGGGTGAGCCCACCATCCTCTGGACCGGCACCACCCGCGCAGGCAAGGCATATTCTTCCGACACAGCTCCCACGGATGCAGGTAGCTACACCGTGACCGTCACCTATCCCGGCGGTCAGACAGGTAGCGCCGACTTCACGGTGGCGCCCAGACCGATCAAATCCTGCGTTGTGACCTTCGACGACTCTAAGCTCACCTATAACGGCTTGGAGCAGACCAAGGGTGTAACCATCACCTACAACGGGATAACGCAGGTAGAGGGTGTTGATTATACCGTCACCGGCAAGCAAACCAATGCGGGCACCCATACGATGACGATAACCGGCACCGGCAACATTGAGGGAACCGAAACCGCCAACTTTTACATACGTCAAAAGGAACCCACGGTGGAAGATTTCAACATCCCCGAAATCGTGGAATACGCCTATACCGGTGAGATGGTGGAGCTTCCCCTCCCAACGCTGAAGGAACCATACACAGGCGGCGGCACCATTACTCTGCTTTATGATAGACAATATACACCGCCCTCCGCTATCGGTGAGTATGAGGTGACATTCCGCATGGGGAATGGCACAAACTTCTACTCCAGTTCCTACTTAGAATACGGCACACTAGTGATTAAAGCTGCCGATATTTCCGACATTGTTATTCGTGATCTGGACGCACCTCAGGTGGGCAAGACCCCTGATACGAAAGTATCTTCCGGATATCCCGCCCTCTACTACGTGCTGGATGTGCGTTGGTTGGATGATGAGGACAATGAGGTAAATAGCTTTGAAGAAGGAAAATTCTATACCGCAGAGCTAACTGTTTCCGCCACCTATATCGGCGACGGCAGCGGCAACAGATTTAACTTTACAGATTCTGTCACCGCCTCCATCAACGGCATCGAGGTCAGCGGTGAAGGTAACAGCGTCACCGTAAACGACGACGATACGGTGACCATCCGCTACAAGTTTGCGGCTGCTCCCGCAGGCGCTATTGTCAGCGGTACGGTAACCAGCTTTAACAGCGATACCGATGACATCACCATTGAGCTTTTTGCCGAAGGTAGCACATCGGCAGACTACACCGATACCGTTAAGGGCAACACTGCAGAGTATTTCATCGTAGGCGTTGCCGAGGGTACTTACACTATGAGGGTAACCAAGGCATCCCATGTCATTGTAGAAGAGGTCATCACAGTATCTGAGGATATGACGAAGGATATAGAATTGAATCTTTATGCCGATACTAATCTTGACGGTGAAATAGATGAAAATGATTATCAGGCTCTTGTAAATGCTATTCTTGCAGATGACCATGAGCAAATTGGAACTGCAGAATATGACGATTTGATTCATTATGATTTAGTAATGGACGGATATCTGGATGTTCTTGATGCTGCTGTTATGGCTCTTGTAGTTAATGGTCACAGAACAATTGAAGAAGTATATGATATAAAAAAAGGTGACTATGACTATGACGGTGAAGCATTTACTGAAAGCGATATTCTTGCAATGCAAACATCACTTTCAGATATTGAAACCAATGCTCCCAAAATGAACACCGCTGAAAAATTCGCAGCAGATGTGAACTACAATGGTAAAGTCGATTCCGATGACCTTACAATTCTTATTAAAAGATACGGAAATCTGATTGTATAACTAACTGTATTCAATTCTTTCCAAATATAAAAACAGAGCCCCCGCTGAGAAATCGGTGAGGGCTCTGTTTTTATACGGAACGCGAAATGCGGAGTGCGGAATGGTGCTTCCCACACTTTCCCCCACCCTTTTTCCAAAGAAAAAACCAATTTCCCACACTTTTTCTTATTATAAGTGTGGGGATTTTAATATTTATATTAATTATAATAATTATAGCATATTGAATAATGAGTGTTAACGAGCGAATTTAATAATAAAATTCACGGTTCTTTATCTCATCTTCAACTGCGTTATCAATTTTTTCATAAGGAGTGGTGTTCATGAAAAAGAAAGGCAGGCTACTCAAGAAAATCGGAAGTGTTTTATTATCTATTTTTATCATTTTCGGATTAAACCTTTCTCCATTTTTAAACACTAGTGAGAACGCTCATGACCATGACCACGGCATTGAACCCGGTGGACTTGTTATAACCGGCTATGCCTGGGAGCAAGAAGGCGAATGTGAGCATTGCGGTAGCTTCATTGGTGATTCTTGGATTTGCTCAGGTGGTGAGCATTGCGGTGAAGACAGTGACAGAACCGATTGCTATGAAGCCTGGCATTGTGCTGATTGTGGCGATTGTATGGATAACGAGGATGATTTATGCGATGAGTGCAATAAATGTCTTGAGAACTGCTGCGACTGCGACAACAGATGCGATAACTGTGGTGAAAAATCCAACACCCTTTGCACAGGCTGTTGGGAAAAATGCTCTGAATGTGCTGAGGATGAAATGTGTTCAGATTGTGGTGAATGTTGTAAAGAGTGCTGTGAATCTGTAGGCGGTTGGTGCGATACCTGTAAGCTCGGTCCTTGTTGTGCTATAGTGTGTGAAAATGGTTGCGGAACAGCCTGTGATAATTGTGCTATAATCTGCGAGGATTGTTATAAATGCATCGATAATGATTGCTGTGAGTGTGAAGATAAATGTGGCGGCTGCGGTGCAAAGAGCGAGAACATCTGCGATGGATGTGGAGATTTATGTAGTGAATGTGCTCCTGAAAAAATATGTCAGGACTGTGGCGAGTATTGTTCAGATTGCTTAGAGTTCTTCTGCGAAAATTGTTGTCTTGGCTCTTGTTGTGCCTTAGTCTGCGAGGGATGTAATGAACGTTGTGAAAACTGTGAGGCTGTCTGCGGAGGTTGTGGTCAGGTATGCGCTAACTGTGGCACTCTTTGCGCTGAATGTGAAAAATGTGCAGATTGTATTGGTGACGACGAGTTCTGCCAGGGCTGTGGTTATTGTGGTGAGTGCGCTGTAATATGTTATTGTGGCGAGGGTTGTTCTAACTGTGCTACACTTTGCGAGGGCTGTTCAGAGGTCTGCACAAATTGTGAGTCTGCTCCCCTTTGCAGTAGCTGTGGAATCACCTGCCAGAATTGTCAGGAGGCAAACGGAACCTGGTGTTCAAACTGCGAAACCTGTGGTGCATGTGCAATAATATGTGACTGTGGTAATGGTTGTGATAACTGTACAAGCGTCTGTCCCGGTTGTGCCGAACAATGCGAAAGCTGTACCGGTGATATATGTGCCGGTTGTGGTTACTGTATCGGTTGCGTTGGTGGAGACGGTTGGTGTGCAAACTGCAATATGTGCGGCGACTGTGCAACAGTTTGTATTTGTGGTGAAGCCTGCAACGAGTGTGCAAGCGTTTGCCCTGAATGTAATGAAAAATGTACCACCTGTGAGCCATCTTCAATTTGTGGTAACTGCGGTGTATGTATAGATTGCGTAGGTGGAGAAGGCAATTTCTGTACAAGCTGTGAAACCTGTATAAATTGTACTGATTACATTTGTGCCTGTGGTAACGGTTGCACTGAATGTACAGATGTTTGTCCTGAGTGTGCAGAGGAATGTGCAAACTGCACCGGTGATTTATGTGCACATTGCGGAAAATGTAAAACCTGCGTCGGTGACGCCGGTTGGTGCGATAATTGTAGTGTCTGCGGTAACTGTGTAGAAAACATCTGCTATTGCGGAAATGGTTGCTCAGAATGTGCAATTGTCTGCCCTGCTTGTAATGAGCATTGTGACAACTGCTATGAGGATTTCTGCGGTTACTGTGACACCTGCAAGGATTGTGCAGAGGAAAACGGCTGGTCAGAAAAAATGA
>CALAEU010000040.1 GCA_937891215.1 uncultured Clostridia bacterium | reverse complement strand
AATAATGAAGAAGTAAAAGCTAATATTATTGGTGCGGGTGAAGTTGTATGTCAACCAATTACCGAAACACTTGAAACAAACTTTATGCCTTATGCTATGAGTGTTATTGTATCCCGTGCCATTCCTGAAATTGATGGTTTTAAACCATCTCACCGTAAACTCCTTTATACAATGTATAAAATGGGTTTGATAAATGGCGGTAGAATTAAATCTGCAAATATCGTTGGTAGAACAATGCAACTTAACCCTCATGGTGATGCAGCAATTTATGAAACAATGGTGCGTCTTTCAAGGGGTAACGAAACACTTTTGCACCCTTATGTTGACAGTAAAGGTAACTTTGGTAAATCATATTCTAAAAATATGGTTTATGCGGCATCCCGTTATACTGAGGCAAAACTTGAGAGTATATGTAGCGAACTCTTTAATGATATTGACAAAGATACTGTTGATTTTGTAGATAACTATGACAGTACTATGAAAGAACCAACTCTTTTACCAGTTTCTTTTCCGAGTGTGTTACTTAACACTAATAGTGGTATTGCGGTTGGTATGGCAAGTAATATCTGTTCTTTCAACTTAAAAGAACTTTGTGATACCACAATTGGTATCATTAAAAATCCTGATTTTGATGTTTTTGAAACACTTAAAGCACCTGACTTTATTGGTGGTTCACAAATGATTTATGACCGTAATGCACTTGAAGAAGTGTACAGAACAGGTCGTGGCTCACTTAAATTTAGAGCAAAATACACTTTCGATAAATCAAATAACTGTATTGATGTTACTGAAATTCCGCCAACAACAACTTGTGAAGCGATTATTGAAAAGATAATTGAAAAAGTTAAAGCTGGGTCATTAAAAGAAATCAGCGACATCCGTGACGAAACAGATAAGAAAGGTCTTAAAATTACAATAGATTTAAAACGCGGTGTAGATGCTGAAAAACTTATGAAGCGTCTTTATAAAATGACACCACTTGAAGATTCATTCTCTGCAAATTTCAATATTCTTGTTGCAGGTGTGCCGAGAGTAATGGGTGTCAAAGAAATTCTTACAGAGTGGATTGCATTCCGTACAGAATGTGTCAACAGACGTGTTTTCTATGAATTGACAAAAGCAAAGGATAAATTGCATTTACTCTTAGGTCTTAAAAAGATTCTTCTTGATATTGATAAAGCAATTAAAATTATCAGAAATACCGAAGAAGAAGCAGAAGTTGTACCTAATTTGATGATTGGTTTTGGTATTGACCAGATTCAGGCAGAGTATGTAGCGGAAATAAAACTTCGTCATCTTAATAAACAATATATTCTTAAAAGACTTGAAGATGTTGACCAGCTTAAAAAAGATATTGAAGATATGGAAGATATTCTTTCAAGTAAATCAAGAGTTAAGAAGATTATTGTTGAAGAACTTACAAAAGTTTCTGAAAAATATGGTAAGGACAGAAGAACTGAAATTATCTATGATGAGATTGAAGATGTTGAAGAAGTAGAAGAAGTACCAGATTATCCTGTTCATTTATTCTTTACCCGTGATGGTTACTTTAAGAAGATTACACCGCTTTCATTAAGAATGGGCGGTGAACAGAAACTTAAAGAGGGTGACGAGATTGTTTCAACTGTTGAAACAACCAACAGGGCGGAGTTACTCTTCTTTACAGATAAGTGTCAGGTTTATAAATCAAAAGCAAGTGAATTTGATGATAGCAAAGCAAGTGTGCTAGGTGACTTTGTGCCATCTAAACTCGGTTTTGATGCTGACGAAAAACCATTCTGTATGATTGTAACAACTGAATACACAGGCTTTATGATGTTCTTCTTTGAAAATGGTAAAGCAGCAAAGGTTAATATGCAGGGATACGATACAAAAACAAATCGTAAAAAACTCATTAAAGCATATTCTGATAAATCACCACTTGTTGCAGCTTTTTATGAAAAAGAAGATGTTGAATATGTTCTTAATTCAACTGCAGGTAGAGTTCTTTTAGTTAATACTGGTGCTATTTCTATTAAAACAACAAAAGATACTGCTGGTGTTAATGTAATGACACTTAAAAAGTACCATAAAGTTCAAAGTGTAAGACATTATATAGAAGGTGAATTCGCAAAGCCTTACAGATATAGAACAAAAACCTTACCAGCTGCAGGTGCAACTTTAAGTGCTGATGATACTGCAGAACAACTGTCGTTATTAGATTAATTAAATATAAAAAACAACAGCCGACTCTTAATGAGTCGGCTGGGCAGATAATCTTATTTGAAAGTTGTATAAATTGCTAAAGTGATTCCAATAATATTGATATCAGCTTAAAGTTTTCTCTTTCAAACAAACGCAAAATTTATTAAAAAGGTTATCTGCTGACATTATATTATGTATTTTTTTATTGATAATACATAAAAATAAAAAAAATTGAAAAAATTTTAAAAAAAGACTTGCATTTTATGAAAGTCTGTGTTAATATATCAAGGCACTCGAGAGAGAAGTGCTAAAATATCAGGAGGACAAGGCAAATGACAGAACTTGCTTGGTACCATTTTTTAATCGGTGGCATTCTTATTATCGCATCATTGTTTATAGTTGTGCTTGTTATGCTTCAGCAAAGTCGTCAAGCTGGTCTTTCAGGTGCAATTGCAGGTGGCACTGATTCTTTCTATGAAAAGAACAAAGGTCGTTCAAAAGAAGCAAGATTTGCTTTCTTAACAAAGATTTTTGCAGTTGTGTTTTTTGTAACAACGCTCGTTGCAGTTATTCTTTTTGCATTTACAAAATAAACCTCATTAATTTGAGGTTTAAATATATGAGTTATTAGCTCAGTAGGCAGAGCACCTGCCTTTTAAGCAGGGTGTCCGGAGTTCGAATCTCCGATAACTCACCAAAGAGAAACGACAATTTCGAAAGGAATTGTCGTTTCTTTTTGTTCTTTTAACTGTTCTCTATCTTTTTTCTCTTTTCTCTTAATTGTCGTTTCCAGATAAAAGATAAGAAAGAAAAGAGAAGAGGTTTTTTTACATTAAGTTGATTATGGAAATTTAGTATTATAAAATCTTTTTGAGGTGAGTTTATGGATAGTCATTTACTTGATAAATCTCTTGATTTTGCAACAAAAATAGTTTTGTTTTATGAAACGTTTTTTCAAAAACAAGAAAAGATACAACAATTGCAAAACAATTACTGCGTTCTGCTACAAGTGTTGGTGTGAATATTAATGAAGCAATTTATGGTAACAGTAAAGCTGATTTTATCTCGAGGCTTCATATATCATTAAAAGAAGTGAGTGGAGTATTTATTGGTTGACTTTATTAAAAAGAACTCTTTTAATTGAGTATGATTTCGATGAATTATTAGAACTCGCTGATGAGATTAAACGAATGTTAATAGCCTCGATTAAAACAGCTAAAGAAAATAATAAGGATGAAAGAGGTTTATGATTATGTCAATATATTATTTTTTTGTAGAAGCAGTACCTATGAAAAGCAATCCAGAATCAGAATATATTGATGGAGCATATATAAATTGCTGGGTTAAAGCTGATTCAACTAAAGATGCAATTAAAGAAGCAAAAGAGTATGTTAAGCTTGAAAAATGGAAATGGCTTTATGCTGAAGATATGTGTGTAGTTGAAAGAGAAAAATATCTTGATGAACCCGATTCATTAGAAGCATATGATATCGCTCTTGAATATGGGGCTGGTGCTGTCTTTTACACTTGGTCAGGTGATGCAGAGGATTAAACAGAACTACAATTATGATTGTAGTTCTGTTTTTTCAATATTGAATCCAATTATTGTGAATATAACACCCAATGCGCCACAACTACGTGCAACAATAAGCAATTCCTGTGATAAATTATAAAAGAAAATATATCTGTTACTTGTATCTTTCATTATAAAGCAGATAAGGGATGATATAAGACAAGTAATTACAAGAATAAGAGTGGATTTAATTATAAATTTTGTGTAATTTGGTAGTCTCTTTATTTTATCTTTGAATTCAAAAAGTATATTAATCATAGTTTAATCACCTGTATAATTTTATAATTTTAATTTAGAAAATTCAATGGTAATTGTCGGTAACCAAAATATTGTGTATTTCTTCAAAAATACTTGAATTATATACATATATTTGGTATAATCATTCTATATATTATATTTTAAGGAGATAATGTTATGAAATGTCCTTTTTGTGGTTATGAAGAAAGTAAAGTTATTGACTCAAGACCTACTGACGAAGGCGAAAAAATTCGTCGTAGAAGGGAGTGTATAAGTTGCGCAAGTCGTTTCACAACTTATGAAATTATTGAAAGTGTTCCGATTATGATTATCAAGAAAGATAAATCTAGAGAATCATTTAATCGTGATAAACTTCTCAAAGGTATGGTTCGTGCTTGTGAAAAACGCCCAGTTGCGATTGATACACTTGAAAAAATTGTTGATGAAATAGAAGCTGAGATTCAGAACTCGCTCGACAGAGAAATTACTTCTGACAAAATCGGTGAACTTGTAATGGATAAACTCAAAGATGTTGACGAAGTAGCATACGTTCGTTTTGCTTCAGTTTATCGTCAGTTCAAAGATATAAATACATTTATGTCAGAACTCAAAAAACTTTTAACTGACTGATTTGGTGAAGGTAGATGTCATTTTTTATTTGTCCTGTATGTAATTCTGTTTTATTTGAGCAAGAGAGTAAGTACAGTTGTGAAAATAATCACTGTTTTGATAAAGCGAAACAAGGTTATATCAATCTTTTAATGTCACAACAATCATCCCTGAAGCGACATGGCGACGACAAACTAATGGTGAAATCCCGTCGCGATTTTCTAGAAGATGGGTATTATTCTGAACTTTGTGATGAAATTTGTTCTTCTATTAAGCAAATAAAGAAGAGTGACAGTGTTTTGTTTGACATTGGTTGTGGTGAAGGGTATTACACAACCCGTATTAAATCTAAGTGCGATTTACATAATGTTTACGGAATTGATATAAGTAAAAATGCTTTGCAATATGCCGCCAAGCTTGATAAGTCAATTAAGTATGCAGTTGCAAGTGCATTTCAGTTACCATTCGCTTCAAAGTCTGCAGATATACTTTTAAATATATTTGCTCCTTGTGCTTATGATGAATTTAATCGTGTATTAGATGATGAGGGTTTTTTAATTAAAGTAGTGCCTTTAAGTGAACATTTGTGGGAGTTGAAAAAAGCAATTTACAAAGAACCTTATAAAAATAAACCTGAAATAAAAAATGACGAGCTATTTGCTTTGACATATAGTAAAGAATTAAAATATAACATCACACTTAACTCAAGTGAAACTATTTACAATCTATTTACTATGACACCATATTACTATAAAACTTCAAAAGAAGATGCAGAAAAACTTTTAAAACTTGAAACGTTAACTACAACAGTTCATTTTGCTATAGAAATATATAAGAAAGTCGGTACTGATAATGTTTGAAAATAATTGGGACTCATTAAATTCAAGAAAAGTACCTGA
>CALAEU010000039.1 GCA_937891215.1 uncultured Clostridia bacterium | reverse complement strand
TTTAATTCGCTCATATCTTTTTTAATTCCTTTAATAAATATGGTATTCCGCGTTCAAAATCAACGCCGTAGTGAGTGTCAGGAGAACTTTCTTTTGTTCGTTTTATGCAATCACAAGTAAATCGTACTGCAACGCACATAGATTCGTAAAGTGAAAAACCATTTAAAAGAGCACCAGAAAAAGCACTTGCAAAAACATCGCCGGTTCCGTGATAGTTTTCAGGGATTTTCTCATTGAAATAATACTGTGGTTTTCTGTCTTCACTAATACACGCAGAACCAATTTGGTTTTCGTGGAATGAAACACCTGTTAAAATAACATTTTTTACTCCGAGGTCGAGTAATTTATTTAATAGAGTTTCAATATATTCTTCAGTTTGCACCCCGTCAACGTACTCGGTGTCTGTCATAAAACACGCTTCTGTTATGTTTGGCAAAATAATATCCGCAATAGCACATAGTGAAGTCATTTTTTTAGCAAATTCTTCATTGAAAAGAACATACATTTTACCAAGGTCTGCCATACAAGGGTCTGCTATTAAGATATTGTTTTCTGTCTTGAAATTTTTTACAAAATCTTTAACAATATCAATTTGTTCTATTGACCCTAAAAATCCACTGTAAATTGCATCAAATTTTAAATCTATGCTTTTCCAGTGTTCGGTTATAAGTGGCATATCATTTGTTAAATCTCTGTAAGTGTACCCTGAAAATCCACCGGTATGAGTGGAAAGAACTGCAGTAGGCATACAGACACATTCAATTCCACAAGCAGAAATTATAGGTGAAGCAACTGTTAAAGAACATCTGCCAAAACCTGAAATGTCGTTAATGGCAACAAGTCTTTTTTGTTTTTCCATAAAATCATTCCTAAAAATCATTCAAAAATTTTTGTAAAATTTTAACTTGGTTTAATATTATAGCACTTCCTTTTATTTAATGCAATGTTACTGTTTAAATTTTTAAATTCAGTAAAAACTATTTTTGAAGGGGAGTGAAAAAATGAAGAAAACAACAACAGATATGCTTAAAATCGGTGGTGCAATTATGGCTGCCGGTGCTGCAGCTACAATGGCTGCTGGTATGAGCAACAAAAAAAGTAATCCTAAAAAAACAATGAAAAAACTTGCAAAGAAATCTGCTAAAACAGTAGATGGAATTATGGGTAATATGCAGTATATGTTTAAGTAAACGAAAAGGCTATTGAATTTTTAATTCAGTAGCCTTAAATTGAAAGGATGATTTTATGAAAAGAGTTTTAAATATAATTTTAGCTTGCGCTGTTTTATTTTTATCTGCTTGTGGTAATAAAACACCTGAAGTTACGGGCGAGCTTACTGAATCCAATATTACTACAACAGGCGAAATAACCGAAACTACTACAATGAGCGAAACAACAGACCCTACCGAAGCACCATTTCCTGAGGGTATGGGTTCTGTAAAAAGAAATGAAAAATCAGTTTATGGTAAAAAGACAGGCACAGACAAAACTTATACGGGTTTGGAACCACTCCAAAAAATACAAGTGCCTGTTGTGGATGTAGATAACCTAAAAAATTTAAGTGAGAAAAGCGAAAGTCACTCTTATGGTGTTTCAAAGGATGGTAAACCACACGAAATTTCTGTGAATTTTCAGAAAGTATATGATAAATATAACGCACTCTGTTTAGATACAAGTGGCGAAAAAGTAATTTATCTTACATTTGACTGTGGTTATGAAAATGGTTGTACCGAAAAGATTTTAGATGTATTAAAACAAAAGAAAGTTCCGGCGGCATTTTTTGTGACGTTACCATATTTAAAATCTGCACCAGATGTAGCTTCAAGAATGATTTTGGAAGGTCACGTTGTTGGCAACCATTCGGATACACATCCGAATTTTTCAACCATTACAAGAACACGGATGGCAAAAGAAATTGAAAATGTGGATAACTATTTACGAACTCATTTTGGGTATTCTTCCTGCTACTTTCGTTTTCCACAGGGTGCGTATTCAGAAAGTGCACTTGATTTAGTAAATAATGCAGGTTACACATCAGTTTTCTGGTCAAGTGCCTATGCCGATTGGGATACAAACAACTTAAAAGGCAAAGATTATGCGTTTAATACAGTAACATCGCGTTTGCACCCTGGTTGCGTTCTCCTCTTACACGCAGTTTCACAAGATAACGCAGACGCTTTGGGAGATATAATTGACTACGCAAGAGAGCAAGGGTACGAGTTCAGGCAGTTGCCGTAAAATAATGAATAATAAAGAATAAAAAAACAGGAAACGGAGCCAATTGCTACTGTTTCCTGTTTTCTGCATTACTTTATAAACTCTTCCATCGCACCAATGAAAATCTCGTTTCTTGTAGTAGAAATATTTGAAATAAAAATTATATCATCAATCTTTTTGTTCTGACTGAATTCACTTAATGCGAGTTCATAATGTCTTGGGTCAATTATGTGAATTGTTTTGTAGTGTGGAATGAGGAATGGCACGAATGCATTACCGAAAGAATCTTTAATAACAAGACAGGTTTCGCCATCAGGGTTATCGTAATTTTCAATTACAGAGTATGGTTGGTCAGCACCAATAAATGCGGTGTATTTCATGCTCGGTGCATAATCAGTTGCGTCTGCAACAACTTTCCATTTGAATGTTGCACCATCATTTTGTGTAATAGTAAAATCAATATTGTTGAATGGTTCATAGGCAATAACGGTATCAGGTGTTTTTGAAAGGTCAGGAGATTGTCCTGAACTTGCGTAGAATGTACCTAAAAAACCGTCAAAGTGAAGAGTTTTATAATCTTTAATTGGAATGGGTGTAACACCTTTTGTGTAAATAAATTGCTCATAAGCATAGTAAGCTCCAAGAGCAGTCCAGTGGTGGTCAGTTCTGAAATATAAATATTCAGTTCTGTGGTTTCTTAAATTCTCATAAATACCAGTTACCGCAGTTGTATTTTTGAATGATGAATTGAAATATTCTAAAGCTTTCTTCTGGTCAGATGAATTAATATCTTTTCTTATAGCATCATTTAATTCAATATCAATACTTGTAGGTACAACCAAAGTGTAAACATTAGATTTATTACCCGAAGCATTTTTTATATTATTTACGCTGTTTATAAATCTTGGAGCTAAAGAATTTGAAAAACTATAATATTCATAAGCGGAATTACCTGCAATTAAAATTGCACCGAGTGATTGAATATTCATATCAGTTGGAACAGATGCCTGATTGCCAGTTGTTTCAACAATTGCAGGTGAAGTAACAGTAGGCGGTTCAGTTGTTGTAGGTTTGGTTGTTGTAACTTCAGTAGTGGTAGGTGGTGCGACAGTTGCGACAACATCCAATGGTATATCCGGAATATCATCGCCACCCTCAACATCACCATGAATTTCCACTGTGGAAAAACCTGAAAGTGATTTTAAAGCAGTATTTACTTTTGTCATACCTTCTCTGAATGGGAATGTGTCAGAAAACCAGAGTGTAATATCGTCAAAATAATCACCTGTAAAAAGTGATTGGATAGAAAATTCAGGGAACACTTGCAAATTACGCTTTTCGGTTTCAGAATATGTAGGTCTTAACGGAATAATAAAAGCTAAAACAGTACCTAAGTAAAGAGTTATAAAGAATGAAGCTATTTTTATAACCTCTTGCTTTTTAGGCTTTTGCTTTATAACAATTATTTCAGTTATGCTTTTTTCTCTTTTTGGCTTTACATCCTTTGAAA
>CALAEU010000038.1 GCA_937891215.1 uncultured Clostridia bacterium | reverse complement strand
TGAAACTCTTACCCATTGCCATAAAAAACTGGTGATGTGGCTGAATATAATTTTTCTTTATTTCGCCGATTGTAACACCTTTCATATAAACAGTGGCTTTTGTTGTATCAAAATCACCTATAAAATAAATTGGTGTATCATTATTCATTTTTACACAATCTTTATTATATGTAATGAGCACACTGTCAAGAAAATCGAAAACAGTTTTATCAATTTTCACATTACTGTTTTTTGACTTTTTTGTTTCTGTTTGTCTTTCAGGGTTTGTGTTATGAAGCAGTGCCATAAACTGACCTTCGCCTTTATTTTTATGTGGGTAAACTCTTCGTGTATAGTGAATATTTTCGCACTTGCAACCGTCAAAAAATATACCGTCAGAAGTATTTTTTTCTACTTCTTCATTTACCCTTAAAAGTTCAAATTCAGGGTGATTATTTAAAAATTCATCTATGAGCATTTCATTTTCTTCGAGTGAAAATGTACAGGTAGCATACACAATATAACCACCATTTTTAAGGCATTTAGAAGCATTTTCTAAAATTTCCATCTGACGACTGGCACATTTTTCTACATTTTCTTTACTCCATTCGTCAATTGCAATCTGCTCTTTACGGAACATCCCCTCGCCAGAGCAAGGTGCATCTACCATTATAAAGTCAAAAGTTTCAGGGTAAAGTCTTGCAAGCCGCCCTGAATCCATACAAGTAGTAATTGTATTTTTAAGACCTAAACGTTCAATATTACTTGTAAGAATTTTACATCTTGACGGAATAATTTCGTTAGATACTAATACACCATTTTTGCCTAATTTATTACGAAGTTGTGTACTTTTACCACCAGGTGCTGAACACATATCTAAAACTACCCAATCTTCGCCTATTGCAAGGCACTCTGCAGGTGCCATAGCACCAGGTTCCTGCACATAAATCATACCTGCATGGTGGTAGGGGTGGTTACCTATTTTGTCAAAATTAAAGTAGAAACCTGTAGGCGAATATGGAATTTTTTCTGTATTAAAAATATTTATTTTCTTAAAATCTTCAAGTGAAATTTTGTCGGTATTAACACGGAATGACCTTACAGGTTCATCTTCTAAAGAAGCCTTGTAAGCCTCAAATTCATCACCTAAAAGATTTTTCATTCTGTTTTCAAAATCTATGGGTAATTGTTTCATTCTGCTTTTTCCCCTAATTCCATCTCTGCGTAAAGCATACACATTGTAACAGACGCAATTGCGGCAGTTTCTGTACGAAGAATTCTGCTACCCAAAGAAATAGTTTTACCATTTTTCTCTGTTACAAGGTCTATTTCTCTCTCTTCAAATCCACCTTCCGGACCTATTAAAATGCCGACTGTATCACCATTTTTAATAAGTGATAACGCTTCTTTTGTCGCTTTCATTCCCTCTTTATTTTCATAAGGCACTAAAAGAACCGAAAGTTCTTCTGCTTTCTCTAAAAATTGTTTATAAGAAATAATATCATTAACTTTTGGAATAATAACGCGTTTGCTCTGTTTTGCGGCACTTTCTGCAATAGATTGCCAACGCTCTTTTTTACTTTTCTTTTTCTTTTCTTCAACTTTTACAACACATCTGTTCATTTCAACAGGTGTAATTTCTTCTACTCCTAATTCTACCGCTTTTTGAATTATGAGCTCCATTTTATCGCTTTTAGGAAGTCCTTGGAACAAATGAATTTTAACAGGCAAGTTGGTGTCGTGGTAATTTTCTTCTATAATTTCTGCTTTTATGTAATCAGAAAAAATTTCGATTTTGCAAAGTGATGCTTGTCCGTTACAACTCACTAAAATTGTGTCACCGTTTTTCATACGAAGTACATTACTTATATGATTAAAGTCTGACTCTGTAATTATAAAAGAATTGTCCTTTTTTTCACTTTCATCTACAAAGAAATTATACATATTACCACCGCCTATGAGAAATATAAAAGTATTATATCATAAATTTTCATACATTAAAATTTATTTTTTTCATCAATTTAAAATACTCACCATTTTCATCTGCACCATCGAAAAGAATTTCATTAAAACCATATTTCTTATAGAGATGCAAAGCATTAACATTATCTTTATCTACACCAATTGTCATTTCAGAAAATCCCATTTCTTTTGCTTTCGCTATAAGGAAAGTTAAGATTTCACTACCAATTCCACGGTTCTGGTATTCTTTTTTCACTATCATTCTTGAAACATAAACTCTTTTCTCTGGTATGGTGTAATCACTATCACCCGTATCTAACACCAATGCACCCTCACCTATAAACTCACCATTGATTTTATAAACAAAAACAATACGGTTACCAGTTTCAATTTCTTTTCGCCAGGTTTCTGCGAGAGGTTGGCTTTTCATATTCCAAATATTAGAACACTTGTTATAATCTTTTACATCAAGTCTTTCTATTACAATACTTGCAAATTCTGTAAATGATTTGTTAAGTGTTTTATATTTCATATTTGCAATATCTTTTAATGAATATCTTTTCATAAGATGTCTGATAAACCTGCACCCTAAGAAATAACCAACATCAGAGTGTCCGTTATAAGAAGACCAATCACCGAAGAAATCCTGAATACTTTCTTTGCTATTGAGCCTACGAAGGTATTCTTTTTTTAATTCAATTTCGTGTTCATAACACCAATTAAGCCAACCATCTTTATCCTGATGATAAAACTCATCATCTCCGCATAGAATTTGCTCACAAACCATTGCTATACCTTCACAATAAAGCTGTGTTATTCCTTTTCTGCGCTTTGTAAATGTGGGAATATCAAAATTCCCATTAAGTTTATGCCACAAGTGACCTATTTCGTGTAAAATCAATCCACTTAAGTTTTGCTCATCGTACCAGTTAAGCTCAATGATTTTTTCAATACCTAATAAAACAGTATTTTTATTATCAAGTGTTGTTGCCCAACCAGCACCATTACAAAGGCCTAAATAAATAATAACATCAATGTCAGGTTCTTCTTTAAAAAGTTTTGAAAGATTTTCGTTTAGTTTATCTGCAACTAATTGAAAATTTTCACTGACCAAGTCAATCTTTTCTTCATTTAAAGAAAGTTCAATTACAGGTAAAACATCTTTATTAAAATCATAATTTTTAATATCATTTTCGCATTTTAATGGTAATTCTTCTGATATTTCACCTGCGTATTCACGCCATAAGTCAATATTAAAACCATTCTTAAATGTTGATTTTATTTTTTCGCAAGTATTTATAATTTTCATTTAATATTCTCCAGATACTCGTCCGATTCTTCTCTTGATTTAAAAATCACAATTTGTTTTTCATTTTTATATTTTTCAAGTAATTCGTATATTTTCGGCAAAGATTTTTCTTTAAATTCTTTAATAAACCCTGCAAACTCGGGGTCTAATTCCGTTTCAAGCCAAGGCAAATCGTATCTGTCTTTACCAATACGCTCAGTAGCACCCTGCAAACAGACTTCGGTAGGTAAATCAAATAAAATTACTGTATCGCATTCTTTAAGTCGCATTTCTATTGTTCTGTTATAATTTCCGTCAATTATCCACTCTGTTGTAGCAAATATCTCTTTTATTCTCTCGTCAAATTCATCCC
>CALAEU010000037.1 GCA_937891215.1 uncultured Clostridia bacterium | reverse complement strand
GGTGCGTGAAATCGGACATTTAAGGCATATTTGGTTCGAATACACTCACTCTAACAAGAAGAAGGAGGAGAGTAACAATGGCATACAAAATTACTGACGCTTGCATTGCTTGTGGCGCTTGTGCATCAGATTGCCCAGTAGAAGCAATTTCTGAAGGCGATGGCATCTATGTAATTGACGCTGATGCTTGCATCGATTGTGGTGCATGTGCAGGTTCTTGTCCTGTAGAAGCTCCTGTTGAAGCATAATTGAATTTTATAAAACAGCTCACAGATTTCTGTGGGCTGTTTTTTATTTGTAAAAAAATAATTAAATTGCCTGTAAACTCTTTAATTTTAAAGAAAAATGTGATATAATTCTACGGATAATGGTGTTTTATGCATTCATGTTGTAATTTGTTGAAGAAAGTAGGTTTTTTATGAAAAGATTTATAGATATTACTGACTTTACACGCGAAGAATTGCGTGAAGCAATCAATCTTGTTACATTCATAAAAGATAATCAGCATGTATATGCAAAAGAAATGGTAAACCGAACTCTTGTAACTGCATTTTCTGAAGATGACAGAAACGCAAAAATGTCATTTACAACAGCTGCAACAAGAATGGGTGGAACTCACTTCGACTTTGAATTTAAAGAAGGCGAATCTTTAAAAGATGCCGTTATGGCTATGTCTTCCTGTGGTGATGTAATTGTATTGAATCATCCCAAAAAAGGGGCGGCAAGAGCAGCGTCATTATATGCTACAATTCCTGTTATAAATGCTGGTGATGGTAAAAGAGCATACCCTGTTAAAACACTTTCAGATATTTCTACTGTATGGATAGAAAAAAATCACGTTTCAAATATGAAAATAGGTTTTGTAGGAGATTTCAGTAACAATCCGCTTGTAAGGGGACTTTTGCAATGCCTGAATATTTACAAAGGCAATGAGTTTTTCTTTATTTCTGCAAACGGTAAACCTATTACGGATGATTTTATTTCTATTATGGACAGGCGAGAAAAACCTTTTGTAGTTTATGATAATCTCGCAGAACCACTTCCTGAATTGGATGTTATATATTTTACAGAAGTAAAAAAAGAGTCTTTTGATTCTGTAATTCAGTATGAAGCAAGAAAACATTGTTTTAATTTAGATGAGCGTTTATTACTTACAGCAAAATCTGACCTTGCAATTTTTCATCAATTTCCAAGAGGCGAAGAAATTAGTGAAACTGTTGATTATGATGAAAGAGCAAAGTACTTTAAAATGCTAGAATATAATGTTGATGCGGCAATAGCCATTATCATAAAACTTATAACTAAAAGAACAGGCAGACTTATAAAACCTTGTATGGAAGAAGCAACACACGATTTTAAATGTCTAAAAGAAGATTGCATTACTTCAACAGAAGACTATTTGCCACCACTTTTCCACGAAAATGCAAATAATGAATTGATTTGTAAGTACTGTGGTCAGAAATACGAAACAAAGTGATTTTATGAAATATAATAAAATTTTAATTGTAAATGGTACAAGCAGAAATGACGGGTTTACAAAAAAACTCATTGAGTTTTTTAAAAGTAATATAAATACAGAGAATGTAGTTACTTTTGAAACCTACAAAGAAAAGTTTAGTTTTTGTGATGGTTGTAATTTTTGCGAAAATAATGAGCGTTGTAAATATAAAGATTTGGATGTTTTTATGATGGAGTTTGAAACTGCAGATTTAATAGTATTTGCAACCCCGGTTTATAACGGGATGGTGTCTGCACCAATGAAAGCACTTATAGAAAGATTTCAACCATACTACTCATATTTTTATAAACACAATAAAACACAGAAAATAGAAAAACGAAGAAGTGCAATTATTCTTGCATCATCTGGAAGATGTGGTGAAACTGCACTCGATTATATTGTAACTCAGTTTAAATATGCTTTTTCTGTTACAAATATTGAATTTATCGGTTCTGCTCTTTGTAATTTTACTGATACTTCACCTGATGTATCAAAAGCAGAAGAGAAAATAAAAAACATATTGGAAAGGATGGATTTACAATGAAGAAAAAACTAAAAAAACGCAGTTTGATTTTAATTGCGGTAGTTTTAAGTCTGTTGGCACTTTCTGCTACTGTTATTGCTTTAGAAGTTAAAGACAGCCTTTTTTATATGAATACACCGACTTTTATTAATACAAAAACACTTAGTTCTGGCACACATGGTTTTAATGTGACTGTAAAGGGTAGTCTTGATAGTGATAAAGACTATGAAACGTATATGTTTACGCTTTCAGAAAATGGTGCATTAAGTGTTACTTTTAATCATGAAGAAGTTACAGAATCAATTCTTGAGGGATGGCGTGTCACACTTTATAGCGTTGAAGAAACCGATGAAGATTGGTTTGAATATAGCGAAATAACATATTTTGATGCTTTCTGGAGCGATGTTACATCTTCTTGGGGAGAAACCGGTCTTAAAAAAGGTACTTACTTTATAATGGTTGAGCCAGGTCAGTTGTTCCTTCCGGGTGAATTTGATTTGACTTTAAGTTTTACACCAACAGAAAGTTTTGAAAAGGAATTTAATGATACAAAAGAGACTGCTGATACGTTAAGACTCAACAGACTTATTTATGGTTCATCTGGTCAACGCTCAGGAGAAGCGGATATTGACTATTTCAAATTCCAGTTGACTGCAGATACTTATGTTGATGTTTCATTTACACACGATGATGATAAGTTACCACAGGTTGGTTGGATAGTAAGACTTCTTACAGAAGATAATCAGGAGATTTCATCATTTGCTTCAAAATATCAGGATCCGACCCTCAGTACTGGTAAAATAAACTTAAAACCAGGTGTTTATTATATATGTGTCGAAACTCAGGTTCAGACGGGTATGACATATCGTATAAAAGTTGAAACAGGTATTTCAGAAACTACTGAATTTGAAATAAATGATACGCCTGAAAAGGCAGAAATTTTCCCTGAAAATACAGTTGTAAGCGGTAGTCTTGCACCAAAGGTAATGGGACTTGATAAAGACTATTTCAGAATTACTCTTGAAAAAGAAAGTTATATAACAATAAACTTCACTCACGCTTTTGATGAAAAAGAATTTGATGAGGATTATAACGGTTGGAATGTACGTCTGTTAAAGAAAAATGAAGATGGCACTTTAACTGAAATGGTTAAGCGTATTTCAAAATGGAATGACGAAGGTGTAAATATTACTGGTATGGGTTTACCTGCTGGTGAATATTACATTCTGGTTGATGCAGATTCAATGAGGTATACGTCAGTGCCTTATGAACTTATTTACACCTGCAATAACGATATTTTATATGAACACGAAAGTAACAACACAAAAGAAACTGCAAATGAAGTAGAAGTTCTTAAAAATTATTATGGTACACTTATTTCAACTGATATGAATTTTGACAGAGACTACTACAAATTTGAGGTAACTGAAGATAGAAATATTGCGTTCCAGTTCTATCACGACTACACAAGTGACAGTTCACTTGCATGGATTGCTACTATTATTGATGAAAATGGTAACGAAATAAAACAAGTTCAATCTGCAAAGAACGACTATGTTGTTTCAACAGGTGTTATTGAACTTAAAAAAGGTACTTACTATATCCTTATAGAAAATGACCTTTATTCTTCAGAAGATACTTATTGGTTTAAGATAATCGCGTAAACAGAAAAGGAGGGAGCAAATTGAAAAGAATTATAGCAAGTGTTCTTGCACTTACTGTACTTATATCAGTTTGTTGTTCTTGTTCAAAAGAAAAAACAAAAAATGATAAAATTCTTTTAGTTGCTTCCTTTTACCCTGTTTATATTTTCACTTTGAATATAGTAGATGACATTCCTGAATTCACAGTCGAATGTATGGCAGAGCAAAATGTTGGTTGTCTTCACGATTACCAGATATTAAGTAAAGATGCCCGTCTTATTTCCGATTCGGATGTATTTATTATAAACGGTGCAGGTATGGAAGAATTTTTAGAAGATGTCTATATGAGTGTTGATGATATTAAAGTTATAGACTCTTCTCAAAATATTGAGGTTATTGAATCGTGCCACGAAGCACATCACGAAGAGGATGAGCATCATCACCATAGTGTGAATTCCCATATATGGATGTCAGTGAAAAATGCAATTGTTCAATGTGAAAATATCGCCGCTGAATTGTCAGTATTGTATCCACAATATAAAGCAGAGATTGAGAAGAATAAGAATGAGTATATTACCCGACTCGAAAATCTTGACAAAGAATTAAAAACAGAAAAAATAAAAGGTAAAAATATTATTACTTTTCACGAGTCTTTTGACTATTTAGCGAATGATTATTCTTTTAATATTTTAGCAAAGGTTGAAAGTCACGAAGGTGGTGAGCCGTCTGCAAAAGGTCTTGCAGAACTCACCAGGGTTATTAAAGAAAATAATGTAACAGTTCTTTTTGTTGAGCCTGACTACAAAGGTTCGGCGGCAACAATTTTAAGTAATGAAACAGGTGTGCAGATTTGTGTACTTAATCCTGTTATAAATGGGAAAGCTTCCCTTACCGCTTATGAAGATATAATGCGAGAAAATATGAGTGCTATTTTAGAGAAGGTGAATTAATGTCATCACAAAATGGTTGTGGATTATGTAAAATATCTGTTAAAGATATAGGCGTAAAAAAAGGTAAAGATGTTTTACTTTCAAGTGTTTCGTTTGAACTTTTCTGTGGTCAGCTTACTGCATTGATAGGTGTAAATGGTGCGGGTAAAACTACACTTTTAAAATCTATACTTAATGAAATAAAACATGATGGTACAGTAAGTTTTCACGCTCATCACGGCGAAAAAATTGAAAATATTACAATCGGTTATGTTCCGCAACATCTTGATTTTGACCGCTCAGCACCAGTAAGTGTTGAAGATTTTATGCTCATTGGCAGAACAAATTCACCTGTTTGCTTTAAAAAAGATAAAAAACAGTTAAAGGCGATTGATGAAGCTCTCGAAATGGTAGGTTGCCTTGAACTTAAAAATAAAACGCTCGGCGTTCTTTCTGGTGGTGAAATTCAGAGAGTAATGCTTGCAAGTGCTCTTTATCCATTGCCGGAACTTCTTATTCTCGATGAACCTGTTTCTGGTGTGGATATAAAGGGTAGCGAAAAATTTTACGAAGTAATTAAAAATCTTAAAACAAATTATCATATTGCAATTGCAATGGTTTCGCACGATTTAGGAATTGTAAAAGAATATGCAGATAATGTTATTCTCATAAATAAATCTGTATTAAAAAGTGGTAGTGCAGAAGAAGTTTTCTCTTCAAAAGAATTTAAAGAGAGTTTCTTTTATGGATTGGAATGAAAGTAATGAGTTTTATATATGATATTCTCGATGTGATTCTGCCGTTTTCCTGGGCAGATTACAAGTTTATGAAAAATGCACTTTTAGCCATCATAGTTATTGCTCCGCTTATGGGCATTTTGGGTACAATGGCAGTAAATAATAAAATGGCATTTTTTTCAGATGCTTTGGGTCATTCTGCGTTTACAGGTATGGCAATTGGTGTTTTATTTGGCGTACAAGATACGAGTATTTCTATGTTATTATTTGCGGTAGTATTTGCCTTGTTGCTTAATTTTATACGTCATAAAAATATTGTATCATCCGATACAGTTATTTCGGTATTTTCTTCGTTAAGTGTAGCGATAGGTTTAGCTATTTTATCAAGAAATGGTAATTTTTCTAAATACTCTGCGTTATTAGTAGGAGATATTTTAAGTATTACACCAAGTGAAATTCGTAGTTTGTTTTTCATTTTGCTTGCAACACTTGTTTTTTGGTGTTTATGTTATAATGGATTACACAGTATTGGAATCAATAAAAGTTTAGCAAAAAGTAAAGGCATTCCTGTAAAATTACTAGATAATCTATTTGTTGTGTTAGTAGCCTTAATTGTTATGTTGTCGATTCGTTGGGTTGGTATTTTAATTATTAACGCATTGTTGATTTTGCCATCGGCAGCAGCAAGAAATATTTCAGCAAATAATAGAGAATATCATTTGTTTTCTGTTATGATTTCGGTATTTTCAGGGGTACTTGGATTAATTTTATCTTATTACCTAAATGTAGCAACAGGACCAATGCTTGTTATGGTAGCGAGTATTTTTTTCTTTGCTACGTTTTTAGGAAGAAGATTGTTTCATGGGTAAAGGATGGGAAAATGAAGAAGTATAAATCTTATAAAAAAGTAATTGGAAATTTATTTTTAATGATATGTTGTAGTAGTATGTTCATTGCTTGTAAACCAACAGAGCCAAAGGTAGAAAATGAGCTAACTCCTACCATAACTGTTACAGTATCTGATAAACAAGAAGAGGATACGATAAAAGCAGAATTTAATGTAGAAAATAGTAATATCCCAACGATTTATGTTACAAGTGAGAGTGGATATTATGACCTTGTAAAGAGTGAATATGCTACAGCAAATATGCAGATTGTCACTACAGATAAGTATAAAGATACGACATACGATGGAGAAATTGAAATTAGACTTCGTGGTAATTCTACAGCAAATAAGAAAAAACGTCCATTTCGAATTAAATTAGAAACAAATTAGAAAAACAACCATGATGTAAACAAGCAAGGAGATTATTATGAAAATCAGCTCAGCAAAAAGAGCCGTGATCGGTGCTTGTATTGCGCTTTTTGCAAATATGGGTATGAACTCGGTATTTACCATTTTTCTTTCAAGCTTTATTACGGAATGGCCTGAATCCGATGTTGCAACAATAGCTCTTGCAGCCACCTTCGGCTGTGCTATGGCTTTTATCTGTTCAACATTTTTTGTAGGCCCCGTGTTAAAGAAGCTCAGTCCCCGTGTGATATTTCTTATCTGCGGTGCTCTTGCCGTAATTTACTGCGGAATGTATTTCAGTGCAACGGCTGTTTGGATGCTTATTGTTGCAGGTCTTTTTGGCGGAGTTGTACTCAGCTTCGGTGTTCACGCTATGGGCGTTGCCGCAATTACTCCTTATTTTGCTGATTTCGGAAAGAAGCTCGGTACTGTTATCGGTGTTGTTCTTGCCTCAGCAGCATTAGGCGCAGCCGCATTTTCCTTTATTCCCGGCTTCCTTATTCCCGTTATGGGCTGGAGAAATGTATTTTTAGTCATCGGTGCGGTGGTTGTTTTCTGTGATGTCCTCGCCTTTATTCTTATCCCTAAGACTGAAAAAGCGGGTACAGCCGAAAATGCATCGGCAGGAGAGGCTTCAGCTGATATTCCCGGTCTTACTATGAAGAAAGCAGTAAAAACTCCCTCGTTCTGGCTTACATTTTTCGGAATTCTTTTCCTTACAATTATGTATCAGGGACTTTGTACATATATGCCCACATTCCTACAGGTGTCGGGAATGTCCACGGAAACCGCATCCTCAATGCAGGGTATTATGCAGCTTGTAGGTATCGTGTTTATTCTTGCGGGCGGTGCTCTTATCAGTAAGATAGGAATAAAGGGGCTTATTCTCTTTGCTGCTCTTCCTCTTGCCGTCGGCTGTCTTCTCTATGCTTTTGTGTTCCCCTCAATGCCGGTTGTATGGTTTGCTGTTATATGCTCCGTTCTTTGTGTCAGCGGCGGTGTTATAACAAACGTATGCTCAGGTATTACTCCCGTGCTTTTCGGACAGAAAAGTATGAATCAGATAAACTCCATATATTCGGGCGGTGCCTTCTGGGGCGGAGCCGCTCTCGCTTCACAGGTTGTCGGAAGAGTTGTAACCGCATCGGGAAGCTATCCTTACGGCTTTGTTACTGCGGCTGTTATAGGTCTTATCGGTACTGTAATTCTTTTTGCCGCTCTGAAGCTTAATCCTATGAAAAAGAGTGAAAACTGAATAAGATGTCAAAGGGAGATACTAAATGAATTCTGATAGATTTTACCTGAAAAAAGAGGCTGTTGACAGCTTCAGAGTGCTTTATCAGATACCGTCCTTTTCAAAGGACAAATATCCCGATAAAACAGCCTTCAGACAGCCCGAGGGAAAAACTGACGAGTCCTCTGTCACTTTTTCCGAATTCTTTAATAATACCGAGGCTCTCCGTGCCGCCCTTTATTCGGGTGGCTTTAAGGATAAGCATATCGCTCTTCTCGGTGAAACCTCCTATGAATGGATAAGCGCCTATCTTGCAATAACAG
>CALAEU010000036.1 GCA_937891215.1 uncultured Clostridia bacterium | reverse complement strand
AAGAGTGCAGTTAAAATTCTTCCTATTTTCACACTTCTTCAGGAAACAGGCAATATTCCTGAAAGGGATATGTTCAACACATTTAATATGGGTGTTGGTATGAGTGTTGTTGTTAATAAAGAGGATGCAGATAAAGCAATAGAGATTCTTAAAGCAAATGGCGAAGATGCTTACATCATTGGTGAAATTATAAAATCTGATGATAAAATTATCATTGTTGACTAATATTTAGGTGTTACTATGAGTAAAAAGAATATTGTTGTTCTTGTTTCAGGTGGTGGAACTAATCTTCAGGCGCTTATTGATGCAGGTAAACGCGGTGAATTAGGTAATGGTGAAATTACTTGTGTTATTTCTTCTAAGGAAGGTGCATACGCACTCACAAGAGCAGAAGAAAATAACATTAAAACAAGAACTATTATAAGAAAAGATTATTCGGATATTGCATCATACAGTAAAGCAATGAGAGATGCACTCATAGAAGAAAAAGCTGACCTCATTGTTTATGCTGGATTTATGACAATTCTTGATGAAAATGTCTGTGATGAGTTCCCGAATAAAATGATTAATGTTCATCCAGCTTTAATTCCTTCATTTTGTGGCAAAGGTTTTTATGGACTTCATGTACACGAAGAAGCATTAAAAAAAGGTGTTAAAGTATCAGGTGCAACTGTTCATTTTGTTACTGCTGAATGTGACGCAGGTCCTATAATTCTTCAAAAAGCAGTTGAAGTTATGGAAGAAGACACACCAGAAACTTTACAAAAAAGAATTATGGAAAATGCTGAGTGGAAAATTCTTCCAGAGGCAGTAAAACTTTTCTGTGATGGTAAAATCACAGTAGAAAATGGGAAAACAATCATTTCAAAATAATTTATTGAAAGGGTATAGATAACATGGAAATTAAAACAATTGTTGATGAACTTAATTCTTTAGCTTATCACGGCAGAGGAATTATAATTGGTAAAAGTGCTGATGGTAAAAATGCGGTTACTGCATATTTTATTATGGGTAGAAGTGAAAACAGCCGTAACAGAGTTTTTATTGAAGATGGTGAAGGTATAAGAACTCAGGCTTTTGATGAATCAAAAATGACAGACCCACACCTTATTATCTATGCACCTGTTCGTGTTTTAGGTAACAAAACTATTGTTACAAATGGTGACCAGACAGATACAATTTATGAACTTATGGATAAGCAGATGACTTTTGAACAGTCACTTCGTACCCGTGAGTTTGAAGATGATGCACCAAACTACACACCTCGTATTTCAGGTATAATTCATAACGAAAATAGCGATATGAATTTTGCTTTATCAATTTTAAAATCTGCTGATGGCGATGGTTCATCTTGTCAGAGATATACTTATGCATATTCCAATCCACTTCCAGGTAAAGCAAAGTTTATTCATACTTATAAATGTGATGGCAATCCACTCCCAAGTTTTGAAGGTGAGCCAAAAACACTCGTTTTACCTGATGTTT
>CALAEU010000035.1 GCA_937891215.1 uncultured Clostridia bacterium | reverse complement strand
ATCAGGACCTAAAGGTTTATTCTTTGCGTGAACTTTTAAAATTTCTTCTCTACCCTTCAAGTCAGGGCGACCAACTGTAACACGTCTGTCAAAACGACCTGGTCTCAAAAGTGCTGGGTCTAAAATATCTGCACGATTAGTAGCTGCAATAATAATTACGCCTTCATTGTTACCGAAACCGTCCATTTCAACAAGCAACTGGTTTAAAGTCTGCTCTCTTTCATCGTGACCGCCGCCCATACCTGCGCCTCTGTGACGACCAACAGCATCAATTTCATCTATAAAAATAATTGCTGGTGAACTTTTCTTTGCCTGGTCAAAAAGGTCACGTACACGCGAAGCACCGACACCAACATACATTTCAACAAAGTCAGAACCTGAAATTGAGAAGAATGGTACATCTGCTTCACCAGCAACTGCACGAGCCAAAAGAGTTTTACCAGTACCCGGAGGGCCAACTAAAAGTACACCTTTTGGAATTCTTGCACCAAGATCTGTAAACTTCTGGGGATCTTTTAAGAATTCAACAATTTCTTCTAATTCTGCTTTTTCTTCATCAGCACCTGCAACTTTGTCAAAAGTTGTTTTTCTTTTTTCATCCGCACCGAATTTTACTCTTGCTTTACCAAATCCCATTGCTCTGTTATTTTCACTTGTTATAGAATTGTTCATTCTTTTCATAAGAACGACTACAACACCAACAACTATAACCAAGCCAAAAATAGCGGGAATTATCTGGAGCCAGAATGAATATGATGCACCTGAAATATAGTTGTATTTAATAGGAGCATCAGGGTTAGCACGATTGTATTCAACAACATCTTCGTGAATATCATTTACAAACATACTGACATTAGGAACAGAATATCTGCCTGTACTGCTGTCTTTTAATGTATAGGTAAGAGCGCCTGTACCAATGTTTAATTCGTATTCACTTACTTCACCCTTATCAAATAATTCAATCACCTGATAATACTCTAATTTTTCTTTTGATTCTGAACCGGAATAAACAAATATTAAACCGATAACCATTAACGGAATAAGAATGTAGGGCAAAAACGCCTTCATTTTGTCATTGATTTTAATAGTAAGTCACCTACTTTTTTTGATAAACAAATTTTTATAAATAAAACTAACATTTATATTAGTTATTATTCTCATAAACACTTTCTTTAAGTACGCCTATAAATGGCAAATTTCTGTAATATTCAGAATAATCAAGACCATAACCAACAATAAATTCATTCGGCACTAAAGAACCAACATAATCCGCTTTAATATCTGCTTCGCGTCTTTCTGGTTTGTCAAAAAGAGTGCAAATTTTTATCGAAGAGGGCTTTCTTGCAGAGAGAATATCTCTTATGTAATAAAGAGTTTTACCACTGTCGAGAATATCTTCAATAATAATTATATCTTTTCCCTGAATATCGTTATCAAGGTCTTTATTGATTTTAACTCTGCCAGAACTTTCTGTGCCGTTTCCATAACTTGAAACTGCCATAAAATCAATATTGCAAGGCACATCAATTTCTCTCATAAGGTCTGCCATAAAAATAACAGAACCTTTTAAAATACCGATTAAAAGAACTTCTTTTTCTTTATAATCGTCAGTAATTTCTGTGCCTAATCTTTTCACTATTGATTTAAGTTCATTTTCATCAATAAGAACTTTTTTAATATCGTCATTCATTTTTTGTGAAACCATTTTTCTCACTCACTCTTACAGATAAAATATTTTTACTTTTCTCGGTTTTAGCATTTTTCTTGTTTACGCCAAATCCATAAACCCACACAATTCCATTATCATCGGAAAGTACAGGAATTAAATCTCTTTTTTCTTTAGAGATATTCTCTTCTATAAAAAGTTTTTTTAGTGTTTTAGTAACATTCCTTTTACGAAGAGTTATTTTATCGCCTTCCTGACGAGTTCTTAAAACCAAATTACCACATATTGTATCACAATCTATTAAATTATCCAATACTAAATCTTTAATTTTCTGTGAAAATTTTTCCAGTAATTGTGTTTCAAGCACAAATTCCCCAAACTGACAGTTAAAATTTAATATATCAAGAACTATTCTTTCCTGATTCTTCAAAACCGTATTCTCACCATCGAAAAATTTTAAAACACCATCTTTTGTCTCAGCATAGCAATTTTTATAAAGTTGAATTTTAGTGTTGCTGTTAATACATTCACACACCGATTCAACTCTTTTACTATCAGGAGTTTCACCACAAAAAGCATTTATCGCTTTAAAAATCACTCGATTTTTAATTGATTTATGAAAAGAGTTAAGAATTTTCACACTATAAGTATTCTTGTCAATTTCCGCTTGTTTAAAAGCGTCAAACATAGTTTTTTCAAGAAAATCCGCGTCATCTCTCACGCTTTCAGAAAAACGGGAAAACGCCTCTTCTACATTACTGTTTATGTTTTTTAATTCAGGAATAACAAGATGACGGATTTTATTTCTTGTATAGTCATCACTTAAATTCGTGCTATCAGTAACAAATGATAAAGAATTCTCTTTGCAATAACCCTCGATTTCTTCTCTGGTACAGAAAATTAGCGGTCTTATTATATTTTCACGCTTTGGTGGAATTCCTTTTGCACCATTTAAAGATGAACCACGTGAAATATTAAAAATAACTGTTTCCATGTTATCGTTACTGTTATGAGCAGTAGCAATAACTGAATTTTCAGTATTTGCAAGAGAAGAGAAAAAGTTATAACGAATTCTTCGCCCTGCTTCTTCAAGAGTTTCGCCGTTTTTTTGTGCTTCGTTAACACAATCGACTTTTAAAAGTCTGAAACTAACATTTAATTTTTCTGAAAATTTCTTTGAAAAAACGGCATCACTATTTGCTTCTTCACCACGTATTCCGTGATTTATATGAGCAGAAACAATAGTCAAATTATATTCGTTTTTTATTGAATTAAGAAAATGTAAAAGGCAAACAGAATCTGCCCCACCTGAAAGTCCTACAATAACTCTGTCGCCTTTTCTCAGCATTGCGTACTTTTCTATTGCCTTTTTTGCTTTTTCGTTAACTAACAATGTATTAGTATTCATCACGATACTCCAGTGTTGAGAAGAGCGTAAATTGACCATCCCAGTGAAGTTTTATTCTTTCAGTAGGACCGTGACGATTTTTAGCAACATCAACGTCTGCCTGTGACATATCTACTTCTTCTGCATTCTGCTTGTCATTTTTATAATAACCTTCTCTGTAAAGCATCATAACAATATCTGCGTCCTGCTCAATAGAACCAGAGTCACGAAGGTCAGAAAGCATAGGTCTGTTCGAAGCCTTACCATTCTTTTCAGGTCCACGGGAAAGCTGACAACAAACAACAACAGGAATTTTAAGATCCTTAGCGAGAAGTTTTAAACTACGTGTAATTTCAGTAATTTCCTGAACACGATTACCTTTGATATTTTTGTCTGCAGTCTGCATAAGACCTAAGTAGTCAATAATAATACAATCAACATTTTTCATTCTTCTGATTTTTGCTTTTATTTCAGGAACTGTAATTGTTGAAGTATCGTCAAAATAAAGTTCACATCTTGACGCTAAAAGGTTAGTTGCTTCTGCGAGTCTTTGCCACTCTGCCTGACTTATGTTGCCTGAACGGAGTTTGTTACTCTCAACACGTGCTTCTGTTGAAAGCACACGCGATGCCAACTGTTCATTTGACATTTCAAGCGAGAAGAAAATAACTTTTTTACCAGTCATACCAACATTACGGGCAATATTAAGTGCGAAACTTGTTTTACCCATAGCAGGACGTGCACCTATAAGCACAAGGTCTGAACGGTTAAGTCCTGAAATGATTTCGTCAAGTTTTGAAAAACCAGTCGGAATACCCTTGAAATCTTCAGCATTTTCAGAAGTGATATTTGAAAGTGTAGGATAAACTTCATTTGTGATAACATCGCTGAGTCTCTGAATTGAACTTGTAGATTTACCTTTACGAAGGTTATAAATACTTTGTTCTGCAGACTCAAGCAACACATCTGCGTCTTCACCCGCAGCAACAGAATCAATTGTATCTTTTGAAATATCAATAAGTCTTCTTTTGTAGAAGCCATCCTGAACAATTTTGCAATAACTCTCAACATTGGCAGTTGAAGGCACTGCTTGTGCTAACTGTGCTAAATAGTTTTTGCCTGTTTCTTCGTCAAAAACACCTTTTTCTTTTAACCTTTCTAAAATCACAAGAGCATCTATTCTTGAACCTAATGTGTCAAGCATTACCATAACATCAAAAATCTCTTTATGCTGTTGGTAATAAAATGCCTCAGGTGTAACACAAGAAATAACTCGGCTTAAACATTCAGGGTCTATAAGCACAGAACCTAAAATTGCCTGCTCTGCTGTAAAATTAGAAACATCTTTATAAATATCAGCATTAGTAGTTGTTAAATCTTTTTCTGCCATATCTTTTCACCATTTGAAAATTAAATAATAATTATAATTCTGTTACCTGAACTTTAAAATCTGCAGTTACTTTAGGATGAAGTTTAACTTGTGCATTATATGTACCGAATGCCTTAATATCATCAACAATAATTTTTCTTTTATCTGCAGTAATACCGAATTTTTTATTTACTTCAACAGCAATTTCTTTTGCGGTAATTGAACCGAAAAGTTTACCATTTGCGCCGCCTTTTGCTTTAAGTGCAACAGTTTGTCCGTTGATTTTTTCTGCATTTTCTTTTGCAGCTTTTAATTCTTCATCTGCCTTAAATTTTTCTGAAGACTCTTTGTTTTTAAGTTCAGAAATAAGTTGAGCGTTAATTTCGCTAGCTAATTTTCTTGGAAAAAGGAAGTTCCTTGCATAACCTTCAGAAACACTTACTTTCTCCCCTTTCTTGCCAAGACCTTTTACATCACTATTTAATACTACGTCCATTTTAATTCTACCTTTCTTCGTAATATTCATCTATTGCACTCTTTAATTTTTCAAGTGCTAATTCTAATGACACATCTTCGAGTTGACAAGCAGCCATTGTACTATGACCACCACCGCCTAATTTTTCGGTGATGAGTTGAACATTTTCTTCACCCAAAGAACGTGCCGAAATATTGACTAAATCATCTTTGATTTTTGAGATTACAAATGATGCTTTAACACCACTTATATTGAGCATATCGTCTGCCGCTTTTGCGGTTATAACTCTTAAATTCTCAATGTTTTTATCTGCAATTGAAATCATACAATCTCTGTAACTCACAGCATTTTTTATAATTTCATTTTCACCATTTATCTGTTCCTGATTAACCGCAAAAAGTTTTTTAACTTCTACTGTATTTGCACCATTCTGTTTTAAATATGCCGCTGCTTCAAATGTCCTGCGAGAAGTTTTCAAAACATAATCCTTTGTATCAAGTACAATACCAGATAAAAGCGCAGTTGCAATTTCAAGTGGTAAAGTAATCTGCGTTGTTGAATATTCCAGAAGTTCTGAAACCATCTCACAAGTAGATGAAGAAAGCGGTAAATGATAGAAAATCTCTGCATTGTCAATATAATCTGCAGTTCGTCTGTGGTGGTCTATTATAATTTTACTACCACCATCGTTATAAACCGCTTCACTTTCTAAAAGTGAAACAACGTGAGTATCTACAACAATAACTAAAGTTTTGCTATCACAAAAACGTTTGCCGTCATCATGGTCTATAAATTTATCGTAACCATTACTTTTAAGATAGTTTATAAGTGGTTTTGCAAGTGATTTCTTTTCATCAACAACAACTTTTGCATTCACTCCATTCTGTCGGCAGAAATATTCCATACCAACTGCAGCACCCACAGAATCATTATCTGAAAATCTATGTCCCATAATAATCACCTTATTATGCTTTTTGATTTCATTTAAAATATTTGCAGAAGTCTGTCTTGGAGAAACCTTTGAATTATCATTGAGAAGATTTGTCATACCGCCGAAGAATGTGTAACCATCATTCATAAATACTGCACACTGGTCCCCACCGCGACCCAATGCCAGTTCGAGAGAACGTTTCGCCTGATTTTCACATTCCAGCACATTTTCGCCAGTACCAACACCTATTGAAAGCGTCGCGTTTATTTCAGTGTTCTCGTACTTATATGCACGGATATCGTTTAAAACTTCAAACTTTCCTTTACACAATTTATCAAGACCGCGTTTTTCACCAATTACTAAAAATCTGCCATTTGCAGTCTTTTTAAAAATAACATTGTGACCGTCAAGCCAATATACTTTCTATCCCACTTGTGATAAGAGCAAATTTACTGTCGGAATATTTTCTGTAAAGCTCATCTATATTATCAACAAGAATGTGCATAGCATAAGGTCTTGTTAAGAGATATTCTTTTTCAGTTGTTTTAAAGTATGTATCATCGAGAAAATACATAGCAATGAGTGGTGTATTTTTATCGTGTACTTTTGTTGTGAATACAGTGTAAAAACGGTCGTTATACTGTGCAGAAACAGACTCTTCTTCCCCGAAATTATCAAATGAAAAATCTTTAAAAACATCTGTTATTTTAAACTTGTCTGACTCATCATCGGATAGTATATCTGAAAGAAAAAGTTTATTATACCACACAATTCCACCATAAGAATTGCAAACAACTGCAGGAAGCGGAAATGAATCTATATTTTTGATTTCGCCCCTTAAAGATTTATTTATCTGCTTAACAAGTTTTTTTGTTGAAGATATACTGTAAGCGGAGTAAATAACACTTAAAATGAGTATAACTGCAAACCCCAGAAAAGACGCAACTGCACCTTTTTTATCTATAAAGATAAAACCTACACCAACAAATAAAAATACTGCCGCTGATAAAAAGCCTATTGGATTCTGATACAACCAACTTTTAAATCTCATAATCTTTCTCCTTAACGGAGTAAAAATTCACTCCAACAATTTTAATAAACTTCCATAATGATTGGTAAAATCATAGGACTACGCTTTGTTCTTTCGTACATAAGTCTTGAAACTTCATCACGGAGTTTATTTGTCATCTGGTTCAAATCGAAATTATACGGTGGGAAACTGTTGATAACATTCATTGAAAGTGATACTGCTTCACTCATTAAAAGCTCTGCTTCTTTAACATAAACAAAACCTTTTGAAACAATATCCGGCCCTGTAACGAGTTCACCCGATGCCGCATCAACAGTTGCAGCAATAATTATAATACCATCTGTACCGAGATGTTGTCTTTCACGCATAACCCTTGTACCTACATCACCTACACCGTAACCGTCAACATAAACTTTGCCGTGAGTTACTGTGCCTGAAACTGCAATATTGCTATCACTTACAGAAATTTCGTAACCATTATCACCAATAATAATGTTGTTATGTGGAATACCGATACTTTCAGCAAGTTTTGCATGATATCTCAAATGTTTCTGCTCACCGTGAACAGGAATAAAATACTTTGGCTTAACAAGAGAAAGCATAATTTTTAGTTCTTCCTGACAAGCATGACCTGAAACGTGAACATCATACATTTTCTCGTAAACTACCTGTGCACCAAGACAAAGTAAGTCGTTGATTACTTTATAAACTGTCTTTTCATTACCAGGGATAGGTCTTGCTGAAATAATAACGCAGTCGTTGTAACCAATTTCAACTTTTCTGTGGTTTTTAGATGCCATTCTTGAAAGTGCAGACATTGCTTCGCCCTGACTTCCAGTTGTAATAATAACAAGTTGTTCATCATTATAGCGTTTGATTTCATCAATGCCTATTAAAGTTCCTTCAGGAATATGAACATAACCTAGTTCACTTGCAATTGCAGTAACATTTTCAAGGCTTCTGCCAGACAAAGCAACTTTCCTGCCCGTCTTTGATGCGATATCTATAATCTGCTGGACACGATGAATATTTGAGGCAAATGTTGCGATTATAATTCTTCTGTTACCTGCTTTTGAGAAAAGGCTCTCGAATGTTTCGCCAACTTTACTTTCACTTTGTGTGTAACCTGGTTGTTCAGCGTTTGTTGAGTCTGAAAGAAGACAAAGAACACCTTCGTTACCAAGTTCTGCAAAGCGTGAAAGATTTATAATTTCACCATCAATAGGTGTAGTGTCAATTTTAAAGTCACCAGTCTGGATAATAGTACCCGCATCACATTTAATAGCAAGTGCTACTGCACCAGGAATTGAGTGATTTACGTGTATAAACTCAACATTGAAGTCGCCAAGATAAACTTCTTCACCAGGGTTTATAACTTTAACATCAACTGTTTTGTCTAATTTGTGTTCAGAAAGTTTACCCATAATAAGACCAGCAGTAAGAAGTGTTGCATATACCGGTACATTTATTTTTTTGAGAAGATAACACAAAGCACCAATATGGTCTTCGTGACCGTGAGTAATTAAAACACCTTTGATTTTATCAGCATTTCTTTCTACATAAGAAAAATCCGGAATAACAAAGTCAACACCTAACTGGTCAGACTCAGGAAATGCTAAACCACAATCAACTATGAGCATACTTTTTTCATACTCATAAACAGTCATATTTTTACCGACTTCGTTAAGACCACCTAAAAATGAAATTTTCACAGGGTTATTTTTAACTGGTGGTTTAATTTTTCCGTAACGATTACTTTTTTTATTCTGCTCAGTTTTTCCTGAAGTTTTACTTTTAGCAGTCTGATTATTTTTTATATCAACTGTCTGCTCTTTCGGCATTTTACCACCGCCTTGCTTCTTACTTTTAAAGCCTTTTTGTTTGCGTTGTTTCTTTTGTGTTTTGCTTTGATTTTTATTTTCGGTTTTATTATTAAATTTCTTATTTTTCTTGTTTTGTTTACCACTTTTTTTATTGTGTTTTTCACTGTTAGTAAACTCTTTATTTTTTTCGTTTTCCATAATCTCTCCATTTCTTTTTTGTGTTTATATCAGTATTTTATATGTAGATAGTGGTGTTTCCCCACTACCATAAAGTTTAAAAAGTCATAATATGGCATAATATTACACTATAACTATCCTATTATACTTTTTTTAGTTGTCAATGTCAATACTGATAAGTTTTTCTATATCCACACAAAGTTCTTCAGCGAGTTCTGCAGTAACCGCTTCAGTTATAATTTTAAGACTTTTACCATTGCTTTCACTACGCACTTTTGCTACACCTTTTTCATTTTCCAGAGTAACTCCACCGCTTTCATCTGTTTTAAAATCATTACATAGTAATGATTTTGAAATAAGCACAGGTGAAACATCTATCTCCATTATTTTTTTAGCAACATAAAATTCAGGTAATTCACTCACAAGTGTACCAAGTGTTTTTTTAGTATCATTCATTATTTTAAGCAATCGAAACATTAAAAATACTGCATCACGAGACCACAACTGATTTATAGAAACATTATTGGTTTTACCATTTTCAAGTTGATGATTTGATACTTCTGAAATTCTATAAGTTTTTCTGCCTAAAGAATTACCGAGTGTAGTTATAATCTGTGGAGCATCCCAAGGCAGAGCAATATCGTTACCATTCTGCATTTCGTTGTGCGCTACTACTGTCAGTATTTTTTCGTGTGAAAAACTCTGAGCATTTTCAATAATTGTAATTTTAGTGCCTGTATTATTTATTTTAACTATAAAATCTTCTTTATCACCTGAACATCCTAATCTCTCCATAGCTTTTCTGACACAATAAGTGATTTCATCATTCCCACAAAAGAATAAAACTCCGTTTACAGACATTTTCGTTTCATCAAATTGTCTTATAATTTCATTAAGATACATTTCCTGTAAAGAGTTCATAACACTCACACTCTGACAGTCAGCACAAGATGAGCGATTGAATTCACCTCGATTTAAAATCATTTCTATTTTTCTTGTTTTGTCTCTCGAAAGTGCTACCCCACCTTTTTCGCAGAGAGACAGCGAAACACCATTTTCGCCACCACTTATAAATATTGCAATATCTGTATCACAAAATGCAGAATAATAAAACATCTGTGAAAAGAAACACTCACCAAAATCAAAGGTTTTTGCCCCCACGCTTATAAGACCGCCGAGCATACCGCATTTTAGTGCTAATGAGTTAGTTTCACCATCAATACCAACACCCACTCTTATTCCGTCTGAAAGTGTTCCTATAGCAGAACCTAAACGAGCAGTTTTTTCCGGTGTTAATTCAACTCCAAAATCACCGAAGATAATATTGTTTATCTGCAAAGTAGTATTTACAGGTTGAGAATACCTGACATTTTCAGTAACAGTTACACCATTTTCAATAGTTTTATTTGGCCACACCATAACACCATTGGCAATAACTGACTCTTCGCCTATTATTACATCCTCACCCAACACACTGTTTTCAAAAACAGATGCTCCCTTTTTCACAGAAACACCGTCAGCGAGAATTGCACCATTTACGCTACAACCTGAAGATACATAAACATTCTTAAGAAGAATGCTTTCTCTTATTTTACTGCCTTTTGAAACGAGCGAACCCTCACCTATCAAAGCAAAAGGACCTATGACCGCACCACTTTCTATCTGCACATTTTTACCGAAATATACAGGCGGAACAATTACAAAATTCCCTGTGGGTATACTTGATTCTGTAAACACATTTTCTGCTATAAAAGGCGGTTTTTTATTTGTTTTACCACCGATTATATCAAATTGTACTTTTTTAAAATTTTCGAGAGTTTCAATTTCGCACCAGTAGTCATCGCATATAAACGCCTGAAATTTAAAATTTTCAGATAGCAACTGTGGAAATAAATCTTTTTTTAAGTCACATACTTTATTTTCTGGAATTCTTTTTAAAACAGAGGGTTCTAAAAAGTAAATTCCACAATTCACAATATCGCTATATGCTTCGCTCCAGCCAGGTTTTTCTATAAATTCAATTATTTCGTTATTTTCATCAATATTTACTACCCCAAATTCGCGTGGGTCATCTACAGATTTACATATAATTGTAGCATCGTTCCCATTTGAAATATGTCGATTTTTTGCAAGTTTCAAATCGAATTCAAAAAAAGTGTTACTGTTAAGAACCATTACAGTTTCGTTAAAATCGCTGATTGCATTTTTTATGCTCCCTGCAGTACCTGAAAAAATTTCTTCTATTACAGTTGTTACGGGTATTCCTTTGTATTGAAATTCAGGGAACATTATTTCAATTTGCGATGATTTATATTTTAAAATAAGTATAATTTCAGAAATATCTAAATCCAACAAGTTATCTAAAACATAAAAAAGAATTGGTTTTCCTGTTATTTCCAATTTGCCAACAGGTAAAGTACAGGTTAAAGGACGAAGCAATGCACCCTCATCACACGCCATAACAACTGCTTTCATTTTAATACCACCCATAAAACAATATTTAATGAAAGTATTTACAATAAAAGATAAAATAAACATATTTTTTAAAAAGTATTTATATTTTATACAGTTTATGTTAAAATGAAATAAAAAGAAAAAGGGTATATTTATGAAAAAAATAGAAATTTTTACAGATGGTGCTTGTTCAGGTAACCCTGGTCCTGGTGGTTGGGGTGCAATTTTAAGATTTAACGGCACAGAAAAAGAACTCTCTGGTGGCGAAAAAGACACTACAAACAACAGAATGGAATTGACCGCAGTTATTAAAGCGCTTTCTGCTTTAAAAGAACCTTGCGAAGTTACTCTTACTACTGACTCTAAATACGTTTGCGACTCAATAACAAAAGGTTGGGTTTATTCGTGGAAGAAAAACGGGTGGCGAAAATCAGATAAAAAACCTGCTTTAAATGTTGATTTATGGGAAGAGCTTCTACCACTTTTAGAAACACATAACGTTACTTTCAAATGGGTTAAAGGTCACAATGAGCACCCAGAGAATGAAAGGTGCGACAGACTTGCGGTGTCGGAGTACCAGCAGTACTTATAATTGAAAATTTCGGAAACGCTTTGCGTTTGATTATAACTATTTATGAATAAAAAATACTACATCCTATCATTCATGTCGGTTTTAATACCAACTAAAAATGATAGGATGTAGTTATTTTTATAATTTATAATTGCATCGCAGACCCACAATTTTCAACTTTCAATTCTCAATTTTCAATTCCAAGAGTCATACTCTTGGATTGGCTTTCCACCTCTGGCAAGGTACTCTTTATAAAGCTGAGCCTTTCTCTCGTCTGTGTACTCATAGTTCCAGAGATTATTTATGCCCTGAAAATTCTCAAATGTTTCATCGGGATGGAGTTTAAATTCACCTGATTTATAAGGCAGGTCAATTTCCAGCGTACCATTTGAAGCAATAAAGAGATATTTTGCAATATCGGTCATAACGCGGGTTGCTTCATATCGTGGTAAATCGCCATCGTACATAATTTGCGTTGATGGAACTAAAGCAACTTCTGAATTTGTCATTTTATAGAAGTTAGGAGTTGTACCAAAATGTGCGTGGTGCGCCGACTGCATAATTTCGCACTTTAAATATCCGTTTTTATATCGTTCTTCTAAAATATAACTTTCTTCGTGACCTGCGTCCCCTGGGAAACATACTTTTGTATTTTCAGCAGTCATCATTAAAACAACAGAAGAATCGTTATAATTTTCATTTGATTTCGGGAATACATCCTCGTGAGAGCAAAGCACATCGAATTTTAAGTTTCTTATATAGAAAACTTCACCTGAATGAAGTGTATAAACAGGTATATCACTTCTTTTAGCAATTGCACTTCTGAATTGATTTACATACCCCTCACCTGCACCCATCCAGTTATGTGCATCTCTGTGGTCAAATGTCGGGAAATTGAAGTAAAGCCCCTCAATTATTACATCGTTTGAGCAATACTTTAAGAAGTTTGTAAACTGTGCAATATGGTCATCGTGACCGTGACTAAAAAACCAACCCGCAATTCTTATTTTTTCACCATCCGGGGTGCGTTCTCTTAAGAAGGAGTGTATCCTTTCGTCATCACGGCAAGAGTATGTGTGAGCACTATCTATAATGAAGAAAGAGCCATCACACGCACGGATAATATAACACATACCGCAATCTATTAAGGAGTGGTCAACTTCAAACTGCCACAAAGTAGTTTTTGTTTTAGTTTCTAAATCTTCTCTCATTTTGTATTCAGGAAGATTTTTATTATTTTCTAAAACTGTTCTTACAGTATTGTCACAAGGGTAATAAGAACTGAAAATTAAATTTTCGCCATTCTCAAAAACAGAAGTAAGATTATCTTCAATATCTGTTTTATAAACCTCTTTATAACCTTGTGCTTTTATATCTTCAAGGTGTGACATATACTCATCTTTACTTACACTTTCAAAAAGCCAGAGTTTGGAACTGTATGCAGAATCATATTCTGATACAGTTTTATTTTTTATTAACGGAATCATAAATAACACCTTGATTACGGTTGTTTTATCATTGGAATTGCTTCATCTACATGTTCAATTGTGAGATAATTATTTCTTTCAGCATAAGCCCATTTCATATTGAAACAAGGTATAATTGCATCAAGCGGTATGTAAAGCTGTGTATTTTCACCACGGTAAACTTTTGCTGGAAGTTTTACTTCACCATCGTTTGTTATTGCGACATCACTACCCTCAGTGAATGTAGCAGTTTTGCCGTAGATACCTAAAGTTACTTTACCCACTTCTTTTTTTACATCTGCACCAATTGCAGTAAACATAACTGCGAGTGGCGAGAACCACATACCATCTTTAAATTCAGGAATCTGTTCTCTTTCACTAAGACCTAAACCTAAGCCTTTATAGAAAGTTCTTGTTCTTCTTTTAAATATAGGTGCTAAAGCAACAGGATAAATACAGTCATTCTTTTTATCTATAATACACTGGTCAATAACTCTGCCATCTTCAACTACTTTTGAAGTAAGAATAACCTTGTCTTTAAACACTAGCAACAGTTGAAATTTGTTCTTCACAAGGGTAATGTGCTGCGTGCCATACTTTATGGCAAGACATTGTGCCTGGTGGGTTAGAGTTACTGTTACCTAATTCATAGTGAATTGTACCCTCAGATGGTTTATCAAATAACTGTTCATTCTTTATAGGGAATGTTCTTGCAAAGTTGTGCTCATGACCTGCAAAGAGAACATCAAGCATTTCAATCCCCTCGCGCATCATTGGGAACCCATCATCATTACTGAGTTCAGGACCTGCATAATACATCGGGAAATGGTAAGAGCCAAACTTCCATACTCTGTCTGTCGCAGAAATATCTTTAATTAACCAGTCATTTACTTTTTCAGGTTCATTTACACCGATAACATTAAAGTGTGCATTACCATAATTAAATGAATAGTTTTCTGTCTCCCATCCCTTAGGTCCATTAAATGGATAGGAGCCTCTAAACTGCTTACCAAAAAATTCAGCTGGTTCAGAATAATATCTGCCAATACCATTTTTGTAATCTTCAAAACCTCGGTTGTCGTGATTACCTAAAGTCATCATAAACGGGATGTGTTCAACGACCCCTTTAAGACCTGAAAAAGCACCGTTCCACTGAACTTCGTGCTGACCACAGTCTGTGTTATCACCTGCAGTAAGAATAAATTTAATATCAGGATTTTCTTCTAAAACTTTATTTAAAACTGCATTGAAACTACTGTAATCAGGCAAATCGTGCGGTTGACCTGACTGTTGGTCAGAAACGCACATAAATTTAAAACTTTCTGCGTTTTCTTCTTCAGTAGTAAAGTAAAATTCTTCACTTCTGTATTCCTCATTACCAACTGTATAAAAGTATTTTGTACCAGGTTTTAAATTCACCATATCCGCCCAGAACATATTACTTTCATCTATATCACTTTTGAAGAAAGCTGTTGTTGCTTCATATTTCATTAAGTCAGTTTTGCCAACTTCTCTTACTAATG
>CALAEU010000034.1 GCA_937891215.1 uncultured Clostridia bacterium | reverse complement strand
GATTTGCACCTATAATGTATCTTGAATCGGCACTCCAGAACATTGACAAAATGCCGCAATCTACTTTTTATGAAATAATCGAAAAGTATGTTGAAATGAATATTGCCCACCCATTCAGAGAAGGTAATGGCAGAAGTACAAGAATCTGGCTTGACTGTATTTTGAAAAAAGAACTTGGGAAAGTTGTTGACTGGAGTCAGGTTGATAAAGAAGATTATCTTCTTGCTATGGAGCGTAGCCCTATTAAAGATATTGAAATTAAACACATCTTAAAAAATGCACTTACTGATAAAATTGATGACAGAGAAGTTTATATGAAAGGCATTGACCATAGTTATTATTACGAAGGCTACACAACATTTAAAACTGAGGAATTATAACAAAAAGCACCTTGAATTTTTTATTCAAGGTGCTTTTTAATTATTTTTCAATTTTGTAATACGCAATATATACTTTATGCTTTATTTCAAATTCTTCCGGATATTTTTCGAGTAATTTTAGATGCTTTTTATTCCATTTATTTAATGTACCTTCGTCCATAGATGCCATTGTACCACGACACGCTAACATTCTTCCGTGCCAGCTTTCACGAGTAAACGGAATATTACATTCAAATGTTTCAATTTCACCGTTCTCAAAAGGATGGTTATAAATATCCTTTGAGCCTGAAGCTCCGGGGGTCCAGCTTTTGTTTAATTTTTTTACGAGTTTATGCGATTCATTTGCCAGTTCGTCTGTAAGCATATAAGACATATATATTTTCACAAAAGTTCCATTTGGTTTTATTATTCTTTTAATCTCGTTTATAGCATTTTCACGTTCAAAATACCAAAAACACTGTGCCGCTGTAATACAGTCAAAACTATTGTCAGAAAATGGTGTTTTCTCTGCTCCTGAAACAATAAATTCTATATTTTTAATATTTCTTTCATTTGCTATTTCTTTTGCTGCTAAAATCTGATTTTCTGAAATATCAATAGCTTTTATATCAGCACCAGATTCACAAAGATTAAAAGGTATAACACCAGTACCGGTACCCATATCAAGCCAGGTAGTGTTTTTGTGACCGATGCCAAGTGAATATAATTTTTCATAAAGTTCTTTCGGATAAATATCTCTGTATTTTGCATATTCTTTGGAAGTGTTTCCAAAATCAAAGTTTTTCCCATTATCAATATGATTTAATTTCAATTTAATCACTCCTTTTAAATATTTTGATTTTGTTTTTCATATTTTAACAACCGCATCCAGGCACAATTCGAGTGCATATCTGAATGAATCTGCTCCCCATTTTCGTTCATCATAATTTTCTGTATCTGCAAGAGTATCGGCTGTAAATAAAATACATCCCCATACTGCATTACGAAAAGCGGCACAAGCAGCAAGAGCAGAACATTCCATTTCTACTACTTCGCAACCCTCTTGCTTTCTATATGCAACCTTGTCTTTTGTTTCACGATAAAATCCATCTGTTGACCAGGTAATTACTTCACGATATTGCAAACCGTGTTCTGTAATACTCTTTTCAATCGCTTTCATAGCAGTTTTGTTAATCTCTACAAAGCGAGATGGCTTCATATAGTGATATGATGTTCCCTCATCTCGTAATGCTTTGTAAGGAATAATAAATACATTTTCCTGAAAATCAGCGAGAGCTCCACAACAACCACCTGTAATAATTTCCTCTACACCATATCCAATTAACCAATCCAAAATCTGTGTTGCAGGTGCAGCTCCAACAGGTGCCTGACAAAGACACACATTTTCACCTTTGTGGTTAACAATATATATAGGATAATTTTTGGTTTCTGATGTAAATTCACTAACTTTTATAGCATTATGCTCTTTTGCATATCTTTCTATATGTTCATCAAGAAAAGCAAAAACTGCTTTTTTCGGTAATTTGATGTCAAGATTTTCGTGTGTTGGGTTAATAACTTGTGTTTTATCTGTATCAAATTCAAGTATAGGTATTTCGTTTTTTAATATCATAGTTACCCACCCCTTTTTCTTTTCGTCTCAATAGCAATGAACGGAACAGTCATTTCTTCTTCGGTAAGTCCTGCGTGCACACCAACCATTTCAAAATCGCCTCGTTTATAATCTATGTTAGTTTCATCAAGTGCAACAGCAAAAAAGTCGCCAATAAAGTCTGCGGTTTTCGTGTGTGGTGTGCCAAATCCTAACAGATTTTCTTTGAACACTTCATCTTTTGTCATCAATCTGAAAGACTCTCCAAATATTTTGTTGAACTCGGTTTTAAATTCTTCTGTTTTTCCATCTTTAACAAAGAAACTTAATGCTCTTGGTTCAATAGATGGTGGCATTTTTAATAACTCTACGAGTTTTGGGTAATCTTCTAAATATTTAGTAACACCATCGCATTGTCCGTGGTCTGCAGTAATAATTACAAGAGAATCTTTCAATTTACCACAGAGTTTTTCTACTTCTCTGTTAATATGTAAAATTTGCTCGTGAGCTTCTTCACTTGTTACTCCGTGACCGTGCATTGCATGGTCAGGCTGATTCCAATAAGCATAAATATATTTCTTCTTTCTTTTTTTAGAAAGCTTATATATAGTTTTACAAATATCTTCAATACTTTTAATTCGACGGTTTGAAAAGAATGCTACACAATAAGCAGTTTTTTTGCCTTTAACTTCTTCAATTCTTTTCATAATATTTTTATAAGGAATGTATTTGTGACCCACATTGTATTTTGCGGCAGGTTCACCATTCCTTTGCAATGTATTTCTGAAAACTGCAACTGTTTCATCTATTTCTTTAAAATATAAGTCCCAACCAAGCCAGGCACATTCCAACGGTGAATAACCGCTTAAAATTGATGTTGTAGCGGCAACAGTTGTTGATGGGAAAACGGAAGAAATATCGGTTACATAATGTTGTCGTAAAAAATCTGTTTCTTTAAGATGATAATTTAAAGTACTGGTTCCCAATCCATCAAGAAGAATTACTATAATGTTTTTGTAATTTTTCTCAAGTAATTTATCAAATTCAGGTAAGGTTTGGTGTTGGCAGTCCTTTACGCCGAAATGTTTTAAAACAGAAGAAGCAATAGAAAGTATGCTTCTGTCATAGTCTGGATATTTAATCATAGTTTTTACTCCTTTCTCAGCACATCAAGTGTATGGTGTGATATGCCGACTAAATCCTGCCTTTCACAAGTTTTAAAATGATATCTGAGATACAAATCATAAGTTTTGTCATCCATTTTATCAATAGCTTCTTTCATATGGCAAGTATAGCCATCAGTAGCAACGAAATGCAACCTATCCACACCAAAAATCTTTGTCAAATCGAATATTTCATCTTTTGTATATACCTTAAAAATTCCGTGTGGTGGAAAGTACGCTTCAAGTGAAACAGGATCGAATTCACCATCTTTAATCAGTTTGTCAATTCTGTTATTCTTAAAACAACAGAACATTGAAGGCTCAAGCATACAGTAAGCAACAAAAATGTATCCATCAGGTTTTGTAATTCTTATTGCTTCTGAAAGAGCTCTTTGTTGTTCTTCTGCTGTGTATAGGTGATACATTGGTCCAAGTAACAGGGTTACATCGTAGCTGTTATCAGAATATTCTGATAAATCAAGGGCGTTACCTTGTTTTATTCGGACTTTCTCTCCTGGAAATGTTTTTGTTTTGAAAACCTCAATATTGTGTTCAATAAGCTCAACTGCATTAACCGCAAAACCTTTTTGAGCGAAATAATGAGAGTATCTGCCTGTTGCGGCTCCGATTTCAATAATCTTCATACCGTCTTTCAAGTATTGCTCGATATATTTCACAGTTGTCAGAAATTCAACTCTGCCGTGCTTGGATAAAAGACGAACATCTTCATCGTGAGTGTTGTAATAATCAACAAGATAATCTCCTGTAAATTCGCGGTGCTTTTTGAAAAGTCTCTTTTTGATTAAGTTAAGTAATTTCATAGAGAAATCCTCCTTTTGATATAAAAATAAACGGTGTAAGTTTCAGCAGCAACTTACACCGTTATAAACATATGGAAATATATAGTTATCTATCCCAAAATGAATATAGAGGTATAAGCCTGCAAGCCGACTTATAATCATGCTGTGCAAGCCAATTCATATCCATATCAAATTTTGAGAAAAGATATGTGTTCATGAATTTACCTCGTTTGGTTTTTTGACACTATAACACTTATTGCAGATGTTGTCAAGAATTATTTTTCTTTGAACGATAATTATTTTAGTTGTAAATCAATTCTGCGTTGATTATTTCTTCAGCTCGGTTCCTGATGTTATTCATTCTGCTGACCCATTCCATTTGGTTTTCTGATTTTAACTCTTCC
>CALAEU010000033.1 GCA_937891215.1 uncultured Clostridia bacterium | reverse complement strand
TATAATAGCCATAAAAAGAGAAAGATAATCGCCTGACTTCCACATAAGGCGATTATCTTTAATTTGCCCATAGGGAGCTAACCGTCTACGAGATAACTCCTTGTTTAGTTTTATTATAGCAGATTATAAAAAAATGTCAACCTTGTTGTAGAAAAATATAAAGGTTTTATTTTTTTATTCCTTTATAAATAAAGTATGGCTTTGTGAAAATATACTCACCATTTTTGTCTGCTTCTATCAGATTATCAATAAATGTCTTGTATTCTTTTTTGCTAATCGTTCCCGTTTTTTCATCTACAAGCCATTTAACATACTGACTATAATTGTATCCCATTTTACCTTCTTTGTATTCCGTTTCAACTACATTGTGAATTGAAACAGAACTATGGAATAAATTTGTTTTATTAAAAAGACTGTAAGTTCTTCTGCCCATCCAACTATCAAGATCATCCATCCATCCTTGTTTAGTGACTGCATAAGCGTGTATAGCTTTAGTAATTAAATCTTTATCTTTTCCATTAAAAGTAATGCTGTCAAAATCTGCATTTGCACAAATTATAATTCCACCAGGTTTTAAAATTCTGTGTATTTCATTTATAAAAGTTAATTTATCTGTAATACACTCAAGCACGTCTTTTGCGATAATTAAGTCGAATTTATTATCTTCGAAAGCTATACCATCTGAACAGTTCATAACAAAAAGTTCAACAGGAGATTTGTAGTCAACTTCATTGAAGTGTTTGTCGGTTATATCAATGCCTATAGCTTTATTTACTTTATCCGGAAATTTTTTAATAATATCATTTAAGTAACCAGCATTTCTGCAACCGATATCTAATATAGTTGCATTGTCTGGTGATTCTATAAGATTATAAATTGCTTCGTTTATTGAATATATATTGTATTCCATTTGATTTTACTCCTTTAATTATGTCTTTATAATAAAAATACTGTTGAAAGCTTATGAGCCATCAACAGTATAATAAAAAGTTCAATATCTTTTCATCATTCTTTCAGGCACATAAGCGAATAAGCTTGTACCTAAAAACGATACAAGCTATCATCGTCTGCGTCGAATGATGAGTGAAAACATAAACTTTACCTCCAAACTTTTTATTGATGATAGCATATATTTTTAAAAAATGCAATAGTTAAAATAATAACCCGGATAATTGAATTTTTTCAACTATCCGGGTTTTGCTTTTATACTTGCAACTTACACACTTGCATACTTGCTACTGAGAACGAAAATATTTAATTTTCGTTCTGACCACAACACTTTTTATACTTCTTACCGCTACCACATGGGCAAGGGTCGTTTCTGCCGATTTTTTGTGCTTTTTTGACAGGTTGTTTTTTTACTGTCTGGTCGTCACTGCCAGATGTAGCAGTAATTTTAACAGTCTGTTTTCTTTCAACAGGTTCTTCTTTACGAATTCTTACCTTGAGAACAAAGTCAACAGTACCTTCTCTTATTTCGTTTGTCATTTCGTCAAACATATCGAAGCTTTCTTCTCTGAAAGCAATCGCAGGGTCTTTCTGAGCGTAAGCACGAAGACCAATACCGCGTTTTAACTGGTCCATAGCGTCAATGTGGTCCATCCAACGCATATCAACATTACGAAGAAGGGCGCTTCTTTCAATTTCTTTAATTAAATCTTCACCAAACTCTGCTTTTCTGTTATCGTAGAGTTTTTGTGCTTTGTCGAGAAGAACTTCTGCAACATCTTCAGTTTTTGTAAGATGTTTAACATCATCTTCAGTAATGAGCCAGTTGTATTTTGTAGCAAGACCTTTAAAGTTCCAGTCATCTACATTGTTTGAAGCAGGGCAGTAGAAGTCTGCGGATTCAGAAATTGTGTCAACAATCATCTTCTGAATTGTAGCACTTATGTCAGCACCATCAAGCACTTTGTTTCTCTGACCGTAAATAACCTCTCTCTGCTTATTCATAACATCGTCATATTTAAGAACATTACGGCGAATAGCAAAATTGTTGCTTTCAACTTTCTTTTGTGCACTTTCAATTGTGTTTGTGAAAAGTTTTGCTTCAACAGGCATATCGCCAATTGATTTGAAAGCATCAAGTGTATTATAGAATCTGTCACCTGCGAAAAGTCTTAACAAATCATCTTCAGCAGAAAGGAAGAAACGGCTTTCACCAGGGTCACCCTGACGACCTGCGCGACCTCTGAGCTGGTTGTCAATTCGTCTTGATTCGTGACGCTCTGTACCAATGATATAAAGACCGCCAGCTTCACGGACTTTGTCTGCTTCTTCTTTTGTTTCTTCTTTGAATTTTGCTTCTAACTCTCTGAAAGTTTCCCTTGCATTTATAATTTCTTCGTTAGTTGTTTCAGCAAAACCTGTTGCTTCTGCAATAAGTTCATCAGGGAATCCCTTTTTACGCATTTCAAGTTTTGCCATAAATTCAGGGTTACCGCCTAAGATAATATCAGTACCACGACCAGCCATATTTGTAGCAATTGTAACTGCACCAAATTTACCTGCCTGTGCTACAATTTCTGCTTCTTTTTCGTGGAATTTAGCGTTTAATACTTCGTGTTTTATACCACGCTTTTTAAGAAGTCGTGAAAGTTTTTCACTCTTTTCAATATTAACAGTACCAACTAAAACAGGCTGACCTTTTTCGTGACATTCTGTAATTACATCTATAATAGCATTGAATTTTGCTTCTTCTGTTTTGTAAAGAACATCATCATTATCCTGACGGATAAGTGGTTTATTTGTAGGGATTTCAACAACGTCAAGTGAATAAATTTCTTTGAATTCTTCACTTTCAGTCATAGCAGTACCAGTCATACCTGAAAGTTTCTTGTAAAGACGGAAGTAGTTCTGGAATGTAATAGTTGCAAGAGTTTTGCTCTCGTGCTCAACTTTAACATTTTCTTTTGCTTCAATTGCCTGGTGAAGACCTTCGCTGTACCTTCTACCGAGCATAATTCTACCAGTGAATTCGTCAACGATAAGTACCTGACCATCTTTTACAACATAGTCAACATCTCGTTGCATTGTACCGTGTGCTTTAAGAGCCTGATTTATATGGTGCTGAATTGTAAGGTTGTCAGCATCCATAAGATTTTCAAGCCCGAATGCTTTTTCTGCTTTAGAAATACCTTGTTTTGTAAGAGTAGCAGTCTTTGCTTTTTCGTCAACAAGATAATCACCATCATCAGTAATTTCTTCCGCATTTGTTTTGTCGTCAAGTTCTTTAACCTTAACCATTTTAAGTCTTTTAACAAAATCGTTAGCAATTTTGTAAAGGTCGGTTGATGCTTCACCAATACCAGAAATAATAAGCGGAGTTCTTGCTTCGTCAATGAGGATT
>CALAEU010000032.1 GCA_937891215.1 uncultured Clostridia bacterium | reverse complement strand
TTAGGTCTTGAAGAAGATAATCAGAACTTCCTTCTTATGCACGCAACAGGCGTTAACGTTTCAGGTCAGGTTGCATCAGTTATTGCTGGTGGTATGATTCTTAACTTCTTTGGTAATAATTAACAGGAGGTATTCATTATGTTAAATATGTTATTACAAGCAAATGCATTTCAGGGACTTGCATTTACAACAGAAAATTTAAGTGAATCTCTTATTTGTTCAATTGCTGGTATGGCCGGTATCTTTATTGTTGTTGGCATTATTATTTTAAGCACAACACTTCTTAACAAATTCAGCGCTGCTGGCTCAAAAAAGAACAAAGAATAATAACAATGCAGAATTGCTGGAATTTCGGCGATTTTAATTGAATAACAAAAAGATGAGTTCTATCATTTAAAGTTTTTGGTAAACCTGAATGATAGAACTTGTTATTTTTAGAACAGACTAACATATAAAACCTAAAACTTTACACCTGCTTGCAACTTGACATTTGCATACTTGCAACTGTTATATTGCCTAAAAAGTTACAAATTTTAACCAGTATTAGTGGCATTGTGTAAGAAAAATAGTCGAAAACCTTGACAAAACCACAGTATTATAGTATTATCGTAGCACAAATATTACAAGATTGTAACCTTTAAGGAGAAAATATGACAAAAAAATTAATTTCAGTAATTTTAGCGTTGATTTTTATTATAAGTTCATTTTCTGTATTAAGCGTAACAGTTTCAGCTAAAAATAATACAAATCCAAAAGAATATCCATATAAAATGGATAATGCATTAAGTTATGCAGATAAAAACTGGAACAGCGGCGTCGGTCTTTGTGCTGAATTCGTTTCAAGATGTATTCAGGCAGGTGGAATTAATGTTCTTGAACCAGTAGTTGTTAATTTGTTTAAAGCACTTGATGGTGTTCATGGTACAACATATAAACTTAAATTGACAAATGGTAAAAGCGGTGCGCTCAAAATGTCAGATAATGAAGGTAAAGTAGGTAAAGGTGACCCTATTTTTTACTACTGTAATAACTGTAAAAGATATACTCACGTTGTAATTTGTAATGGTGTCAATAAAGACGGTTATATTCAGGATTATGCTCATAATAAGGCTCATAATGGTAAAAAACAAACTTATACATACTACTGTTGCGGTTCACAGAACTGGACAATGTATTCAATTGTTTTAGATAAAGGGCTTATTCGCTATGGTGCAAGAACAACAGTACAAGTACCTGAAATAAATTATCTTAAAAATGGTGCAAATGGTGTTGTAATAAAATGGACTGCTATAAGTGGTGCTGAAAAATATAACCTTTACAGAAAGACTGATAAAACAAATTGGGTAAGGGTTGCAACAACCACAAAAAACTCATTTGCTGATAATAGCCTTACTAATAATGTTAAATATCAATACACAGTAAGGGCAATAGATAACAATGTTTCTAGTCAGTATTATGAAGGTAAAACTATTGTTTCACTTAATGCACCAAGCCTTTCAATTTCAAACAGTATAGGTGCTGTTACTGTAAAATGGTCAAAAATAGATAACGCAGATGGTTATTATGTTTACAGAGCAAACGAAAAGGGTACCTGGGATAGGGTTGCAAATATAAAGGGTGCAAATACTCTTTATTATAATGACAAAAATGTTGTAAGTGGAAAAACTTATAAATATACTGTAAAAGCTTACGATGGAACATTAGCTGGTGCATACATTAGTAACGGTGTGAGCATTATGTATTTGGCAACCCCATCATTATTTAAGGCAAACGAAACGGAAAAAGGTGTAAATATTACATTTAAAGCAGTTGATGGTGCTCAGAAATATCGTATTTACAGAAAAGCAGTTGGTGATAAAAACTGGCGTGCTATGGGTGAAGTAACAACTAATAGTTATGTTGATACTTCAATAAAAGAAAATGTAACTTACATTTATACAGCAAGGGCAATGAATGGAAAAACTTTGAGTAATTATCAGAAGAATCCTGTTAATTACAGAATAGGAAAAAAAGGTAATGTTTCTCAGAATGAAGAAATTATAAACTCAGTTTTAAAAGATGCAACTACTAAGAAATAAAAAACAAGGGACTGTAAAAAACGTTTTACAGTCCCTTGTTTTTTAACAAGTTTTATAATACGAAGAAAGCAGAGCTACCAGGATTTAAAGTAACTTTGCCCGAAACTGTTTTACCTTTAAGTTCAGGAAGAGTATCATTTTCTCCTAATGTAAGAGGAGTGCCATTAAGTGTCATAACTCTTGAACGAAGTTTCTCTTGACCTTCAAGAATATAAGCTTCTGCTTCTTTTGGTAATTCAATTTCGGTAGTGTTTGTTCTTGAGTTGTTTATTACAAGATAAACCAAGCCATCTTTACCATCTTTTCTTGAGTGTGCATAAACATGAGCACCTTCGCGGATTTCTTCACCTGTAGCATAAACTTCTTTACCCATAAGTTTGTTCCAGAGAAGAACTGCAAAATAGTTTGGTCTTGGTTCGAATGTACCATGCTCTAAGAAACCATAAGCAGATGAAGCCAATGTATTGTGGAAAATAATACCATCTGTAACAGTAGAAAATTCACCGAGTTCGTTGAGTGTTCTTGGAACATCTAAATAAGTTGGTGCCCAGGTGTTACCACCACAACCAGCGTCACCGGATTCAGTAACCCACATCTGTCCGCCTGGTACATATCTGTCACGGCGGTCAATATATTGTCTTGCACATGAAGCGGCAGTTGCTAAATACTGTTCGGTAAGACAAGCGGATTCAGGCCAGTGACCACCCATTGCGGCACCACGTTCTGAAACACCATTATAGTAGTGGTAGCTGAAAACATCCATTTTTACTTTCTGGTCACCTAAAAGTTCTTCGGTTGTAACCATTTCCAATGCAGAAGCAATACCGCCACCTGCCTGGTCCATATCAATGTTAAAGAGATTTATATCGCCAACTGTACAAGGACCAACAAAAAGACATTCAGGATAATTTTCTTTAAGCCATGCACCAAAAATATCATGGTCACGGGCATGGTCTTCTGCTGTATAACCTTCCGGTAAACCACTCATTGCCATCATATTTGGTTCGTTTGTAAATTCTGCAGCATCAATCGGTACACCATATTCTTTTGAGAATGAAAAAATAAGTTCTGCTTGTTCTAATGGGTAAGGTTCATTTGCTGAATGAATACCAGGGCAGTTTGCCATAGAAAGTAATAATTTACCATCAATTGCTTTTACAAATTCGAGGACGCCAATCCATTGTTCTTTTGTTAAAAGATTCTGGAAACCTTCAGGAACTTTACCATTGCAATGCCCATCAAAATCATAATAAGTTTTATTTGCCCAGGTACCTGAAACACGCACCCATGCAGTACCAAGTTCTTTTGCCATTTTACGAAGTTTTGGGTTGTAAAGGTCAATAGGGTCGTACCATTGTTGTAAATTCCCCATATCCTGCCAGTTTTCTATAACAGGAAATTCTTCGGTACCGTCAACCTGAGCATCTGTATACGCTTTCCAGAAAGTACCACCTGTAACTTCGGTCATTTCGACATTGTATGAAACAAGTCTTTCGTCCATTTCACGAAGTTTTTTAAGTCCGGATGATTTGAGTTTGATGAATTCTGCCATAAATATCCACCTTTTTATAATATTTTTGTTTATATTATACATAGAAATTAAAGACATAGCAAGAGCAAAAAGAAAAGATTTATAATTTATTAAAAATTAAAAATTCCATAAAAAAGGGTTGTTGAATAGATTGAAATTTGATAAAATAGAAAAGTGGTTTAAGAATTCTTAAGAGCAATATTTTACAGGAGGGAAGTAGTGTGGATTTATCTTTCTCATATTTCTTTGAGCAAATGATGGCAAATCCGTTGCTTTTAATGGCGGTTGCACTTACTTTAGGTGTTATTCTTGTTAATGGCTGGACGGATGCACCAAACGCTATTGCAACTTGTGTTGTAACGCGTTGTCTTTCTCCAAGACTTGCAATTTTAATGGCGGCAGTCTTCAACTTTTTAGGTGTATTTATAATGAGTCTTGTAAATGCAACTGTTGCACAGACTATTACTAAAATGGTGGATTTTGGAACAAATTCTCACGAAGCAATAGTAGCTCTAAGTGCGGCACTTTTTGCTATTGTGCTGTGGGCAATTTTAGCGTGGGTATTTGGTATTCCAACAAGTGAAAGCCACGCGTTAATAGCAGGTCTTACAGGTGGTGCTATTGCACTTCACGGTGGACTTTCAGGTGTTAATGGTGCCGAATGGGTAAAGGTTATTTATGGACTTATTATTTCTGTATTTTTAGGTTTTATATTAGGTTTTGTTATTTGCAGAATCGTTGTTATGATTTTCAGAAATATTCAGCGAAGTAAAACAGAAACATTTTTCAGGTTCGCTCAAATCGGTGGGGCGGCGGCTATGAGCTTTATGCACGGAGCACAGGATGGTCAGAAGTTTATGGGTGTTATACTTTTAAGCATTTTGCTTGTAAATGGTCAGAGTGCAGAAAATGTGAGCGTAGAAATGCCGATATGGTTAATGGCAGTTTGTTCAATAGTAATGGGTGTCGGTACTTCAATAGGTGGCAAAAAGATTATTAAATCTGTTGGTATGGATATGGTAAAACTTGAAAAATATCAAGGTTTTTCAGCTGACCTTGCCGCTTCTGTATCACTTTTGATAAGTTCAGTATTTGGTATTCCTGTGTCAACAACTCACGCAAAAACGACTGCAATTATGGGTGTTGGTGCAGTAAGAAGAATTTCTGCTATCAACTTTTCAGTAGTAAAAGAAATGGCAGTAACCTGGATTTTAACATTCCCAGGTTGTGGACTTATAGGATTTATAATGACAAAAATATTTATGGCAATATTCTGATATATGATTTGAAAATGAAAGGATGTTGAATTATGGCTAGTAAGGCAGATAAATTTTATTTTAATAATTTTTTAAATGCAACTGAATGTTGTGTTGAAGCAGCAAAATATTTAGAAGAATGTTTAAATAACTACGATGTAAATAAACTTAAAGAAATGATTGTAAAAATGCATGGATTTGAGCATAAAGCAGATGAGGTTCACCACGAAATGTCTGCGGCACTCGCTAAAGCATTTGTTACACCACTCGACAGAGAAGATATTGCTGAAATAAGTGCTAATATAGATGAAGTCGCAGATACAATTGAAGAAGTCCTTCAAAGACTTTATGTGGATGAAGTTGAAGTTGTTCCAGAGTTTTTCAAAGTATTTGCAAACAAGATTGTTAAATGTTGTGAACTTATGAAAAAAGTTTTAGAAGAGTTACCAACATTTAAAAAACCTAAAAAATTAAAAGAAATGATTCTTAATCTAGGTGCTCTTGAAGAAGAGTGTGACAAACTTTATTTAGAAGGTACTCTTAATATCCGTAAAGATAATAGTGATGTGCTTTTAATAATTGCATTAAGAGATACACTTTATAAAATGGAGCGTTGTGCAGACGCATGTGAACACGTTTGTGATACAATTGAAATGATTGTAATGAAAAATACATAAAAAACGGCAAAGAGCAACTTTTGTTGTTCTTTGCCGTTTTTTAAAATACATCAATTTTCGCTCGTAGCTTCCCTTTCCTTGTTTCCTGCAAAATTCCACTAAAGTTAAATCTACCAAAACCTCTTACGGAGATTGTGTCATTAACTTTTATTTTGTGCGAATTGTTTTCTGTGAGTTTGCCATTAACAAAAACTTTTTTAGCAGTAAAAAGAGAGGTGCTTTCGCTTCTTGAAAGGTTGTAAACTTCTGCAATAACCGCGTCAAGTCGCTCTGACGCTATAACAATTATTTTCTCCTGAACTTCAGGGTTTACTTCATCAGGTACTTCGGTTACAATTTCACATTTTACTGATGTATGACGTACTTTTTTTAGATTTTCTTTAATATAATCTGCAACGGTATCAAGACAAAAAATGTATCCTGCATTATTTTTAATGATAATGTCACCAACAGTTTCTCTTTTTATGCCAAGTCCTAAAACAGAACCTAAAAAATCACGGTGTGTTAAGTCATCTGCAAATTTCTGCATAACAGGTGAAATTAAAATACAGGTTACAGGTGGTGCAGGGAAATAACCCAAATCATCTTCACTTCCGAAAACTGCAATTTGTCTTTCTGCATTTAAAAATCCACCAAAAAGTGTGAATGGTGTAGAAATATTAGAAAAAAGTAAATCCTGCTCATACATATTAAGAAAATCTGAATAAACAAAAATACCACGATTGTAAGAACGCGATGAAAGTTCCTGCAATCTTTTTATTAAAAGCATTTCTTCTTTTTCCATTTTTTTCACCACCTAAGGCGACGAGAGTCGAACCCCGTTACGCCTAAAATTTAAATCTTTCGGCACATTAAGCCGTTTTTTGTCTTACCAAACTGTGAGGTGTTCAGTTCTCGTTGCCTTAAAAGTTTCATATAATATGTAAGAATATACCATACATTTTGCTAAAATAAAAGAGTAGAATGAAAAATAATGCAAAAAGTGTGGTAATTTTGCACAAGTTATTAAGTTTCGATTTAGTAACATTTATAATAAGTTTAGAACTTTTTTTGTGAGAAGCGTTTTTTGTTGATAAAACAAATAAATAGTGGTAGTATATCGTACGTAATATTATTATACTAAGGGGTACTTACTATGGTAAAAGTTGTAAAGTTCGGCGGTAGTTCACTTGCTGATGCAGAACAATTCAAAAAAGTAGCTGCTATTATTAAATCTGACGAAACAAGAAGATTTGTTGTTGCTTCTGCACCAGGTAAAAGATATGGCGAAGATATTAAAGTAACAGATATGTTATATTCCTGCTACAAATTAGTTAAGGAAAACAAAGATATTGATGAAGCATTTAAATTAATTGAAGATAGATACAATGGCATCATTAAAGATTTAGGTCTTGATTTCTGGTTACAACCTGAATTCGACAGAATTAAAAATGCTATTGTTCACCATGCTGGTCGTGACTATATTGCTTCACGTGGCGAATATCTCAACTCAATGATTTTAGCAAAATATTTAGGTTATGCGTTTGTTGATGCAGAAGACGGTATTTTCTTCACAGAAAATGGTGAGCTTGACACAGAAAAAACAAATGAAGAACTCACAAAAATTCTTAAAGAACACACTCATGCAGTAGTACCAGGCTTTTATGGTGTTATGCCAAATGGTACAATCAAAACATTCTCACGCGGTGGTTCAGATATTACAGGTTCAATTGTTGCAAGAGCAATTTCTGCAGATATTTATGAAAACTGGACTGATGTTTCTGGTATGCTTATGGCAGATCCAAGATGCGTTAAAAATCCAAAGGTTATTAATACAATTACTTACCGCGAACTTCGCGAGCTTTCATATATGGGAGCAACTGTTATGCACGAAGATGCGATTTTCCCAGTAAGAGAAAAAGGTATTCCGATTAATATCCGTAATACAAACAGACCTGAAGATGCAGGTACAATGATTGTTTCTACTGTCGACTCAAATAAGGTAGATACAGTTATTACTGGTATTGCAGGTAAAAAAGGTTTTTCTGTTATCGCAATTGAAAAAGATATGATGAACTCAGAAATCGGTTTCGGCAGAAAAGTTCTTGAAGTACTCGAAAACCAAAAAATCTGCTTTGAACATCTTCCATCTGGTATTGATACAATGTCTGTTGTTGTTAATGATAATGACTTCTTACCGGTAAAAGAAACAGTTATTGCAGATATTCAGAAAAAGACAAAACCAGACAACATCACAATTTACAACGGTATTGCACTTGTTGCAGTTGTTGGTCGTGGTATGGCAGGTTCAAAAGGTACTGCAAGCAGACTCTTCAAAGCAATTGCAAATAGCAATATAAATATCAGAATGATTGACCAGGGTTCAAGTGAGCTTAATATTATTGTAGGTGTTGCAGAAGAAGATTATGTTGCGACTCTCGAAGCGATTTATAATGAATTTGTAAAATAAAAACAAAACAAGGTACAGAAAGCGGTGCTTTTTGTTCCTTGTTTTTTATTAAGTCCTTTAAATAGTACAATGATTATGCTATAATGAATATAATATAATCCTAATAAAATAAAAAGCAAAGGGGATTTACTATGGGAAATACAATTTTATTTATTCTTTGTGGTGTAATTATATTACTGCTCGGTGCGTGTATAGCTTTACTTGTTTCTTTAAAGAGAAGTGGTAGTTCAGGTGCGATTTTTGATGAACTTCGTTACAATCGTGAAGAAATGGCAAGTTCAGGCAGATTGTCACGCGAAGAAGTAGCAAGGGGGCTTGAAAAAGTTGATTTACGACTTAACGCATTGAGAGAAGAAAATTACAAAAGTCGTATTGATATGACCGAAAAAATAACAGAGTCTCTGAATGTAATAAGGCAGAATAATATTGAACAGAATGACAGACAGACACGTTTTATAGTAGAGTCAGTTGCAAAACTTCAGGAAAGTAACGAAAAGAAACTTGAAGAAATGCGTGTTACAGTAGATGAAAAATTGACTTCCACCCTCACAACAAGACTTAATTCTTCATTTAAAACTGTTTCAGAACAACTTGAGAATGTTTATAAATCTTTAGGTGAAATGAAAGAACTTTCACAAGGTGTTACAAATAATGTTACATCTTTAAACCGAGTGCTTACAAACGTTAAAGCAAGGGGTACCTGGGCAGAAGTTCAGTTAGAGTCACTTTTAGACCAGACAATTCCAGGAATGTATGTAAAAAATTACTCACCAAAGGTGAATGGTGAGCGAGTAGAATTTGCAGTTAAAATTCCAAGTGGTGAAGGTAAAGACGAAATAATTTATTTGCCTATTGACTCAAAATTTCCTATGGAAGATTATGTAAGACTTTGCAACGCAGCAGAATCCGCTGACCCTGAAATTTTAAGGGTTGCACGAAAGGCACTTGAAGATAGGGTTTTAGCGGAGGCTAAAGATGTTAAAAAGTACATAGAACCACCAAAGACCACACCATTTGCAATTCTTTATCTTGCAACAGAAGGTCTTTATGCCGAAATAGTTTCTTCTAAAAATGGTATTGTTGAAAAAATGCAACAAGAAAATATTATGATTGCAGGGCCTACAACAATCACGGCACTTCTTAATTCTTTTGCTATGGGATTTAAAGCAATTGCCATAAATGAAAAAGCAGACGAGGTAAGAACACTTCTTTCGGTTGCGAAATCTCAATATAATACATTTGGAACAGTGCTTGAAAAAGCAAAACGCAAGATTGATGAAGCAGGTAAAACACTTGATGAAGCACAGAAACGAAACGACATTATACAGAAAAAACTTAAAGGTGTAGAAGTTATCGACGGAACAGAGGCTGATGAATTTTTGGGTTTACAATTAGAAGAGTAAATTAATAGGGTGGTTGAAATTTCCAGAAATTTCAACCACCCTGATTGTTTTATTTAAATGCTTCTCTTAAAAATTCAACTGAATTTTTTGCATCAAGGTCAATTTGTTCCATTGTCTTACCTTTTGACATATCACGCCAGATAGAAATATCTTTACCTACCTGACCACCCATAAGAACGAATGGTTCCATAACAACGTAACCATCATATTCAATCTCGTGGAGGGTTCTGCCTATTTCATACCAGTCAATTCTGCTATTTTTGTTAGGACATCTTCTGTTAGGTTCACCAACGTGGAAACTACCAAGGGTGCCTTTTGTAAGACGGATTGCTTCAACCATAGAATCTTCTTCAATGTTCATATGGAATGTGTCGAGCATAGATTTAACATTTGGTTTGTCAACTGCTTTAACATAGTCAACATCTTCGTACGCTTCGTTAATCATATAACCTTCAAATCTGTTTAAAGATTCCATACAAAGAGTAATTCCATAATCAGCGGCGATATCAGCAAGTCTTCTCATATTTTTAATACTTCTTTCAGTATCTGCCTGTTTGTCAAAACCTGCTCTGAAATTAACCGGCCAATAAGAGTAAAGAGCACCACCAATGCGGTCAATACCTGCAATTTCCATTTTTCTGAAAATATCATCATAGAATTTTAAAGCATTTTCAACTAAAGCGCTGTCAGTTGATGCTAAATTGTGTTCAGGTCTTGGGCCGTAACCACCAGAAAGTAACATTCCGTTTGATTCTGCTACATTTTTAAGTTCTTTAAAATAATTGTCATTTTCTAAATGAAATGCACCACAAGCAACTTCTAAAACATCAAAGCCTAATTTCTTTGTTTTTTCAATATAAGGAACGAAATTTCCGCCCCATTCCTTTTCCCAATAAGCATAATAAATACCAAATTTCATATTCTTTACTCCTTTTAATATTCTGGAATTGCTTCCTTTTTAGAAACAACAAAAGCACTTATTTTAATCGCTTTTTTTAAACTGTTTTCGACATCATTCGTTTTGAAATATTCACAGATGAATGTTGCCCCAAAACTATCACCTGCACCAACTGATGAAGCAACCTTTACTTTCGGAGCATCCTGTGAATAAGCTTTTTTATTTTTGCAGTCATAAACACAAGCACCTTTTTCGCCTTGTGTGAGCAATATAAATTCTAAATTCTCATATTTTTCAGCAATATCCTGTAATTCTTTTAAACCACAGGCATTTGATACATAATGTAATTCTTCATCGCTTATTTTTAGAATATTTGCATTTTCCAAAGCAAAAAGAATAGTTGCTTCTGAAAAAAATGGTGGTCTTATATTTATATCGCAATAAACTTTTTTAATATTGTAACTTTTAAGAATTGATTTAACAGTTTCGAGATTTTCTTCGCTTCTTAATGCTAATGTGCCAAAACAAAAAACATCAAACTGAAAAGCATTTATATTGTCGGGTGCTTTTATGTAATCGTAAGCAACATCGGTTAAAACATTATAAGATGGTACACCATTTTCATTCAGCGTAACAATGCATTTACCTGTTTCTTTTTCTTTGTTTACATAAACAAAATCTGTTTTTACATTAAATTTCTTAACGATTTCTAAAGCAGAAGTTCCTAAATCGTCATTACCGACAGAAGAAAGCATAAAACTGTCTGCGCCCTGTTTGCTACAATGTGCGGCAAGGTTAAGTGGTGCACCGCCTATGAATTTTTCATTTTCATAA
>CALAEU010000031.1 GCA_937891215.1 uncultured Clostridia bacterium | reverse complement strand
AATAAACTATGCTCTTTACAGATGCAACATCGGCACGCTCCTGGGAGTTGGGAGAAAGCACGTGGATAAGGTTCTCGTAGCCGTCGTAGAAGAAGTAATAGAAGAAGTGAAGTAAAAGGTTAAGAACCATAACAATGGCACATTTTGCCAGGTATGCCATTGACTTACCCAAAAGCATACGAGTACCGAATATGGTGCTTAAAGCGTCATAGGGGAACCAGACCATTGTTACACAGATAATGGCGGCAGGTATCGCCATAGTTACTATGTAAGGGCGATATTTACCCGCTTTGTTTCTGGTGTTGTCAATGATGTTTGCACGGACTGCCGTAAGAGGTATATTGGCAAGAACGGCGATAACATACATTACATACATATCCAAAGGGTCAACGCCTAAGGTGCTTGAAAGCAATGTATTATTTGCAGATAAAAGACAAGCAGAACCCATAGTTATAATCATATAAGCGCCAATACCACCGCCGGAATAAGCGCCAATTTCTTTGTAAGGCATATATCTGCCTTTGGCAGGGGTTTTCCAATGTTCTTTTACATTAGAAATAAGCCCTGTTGCTTTTTCTTTGAGATTCATTTTCTCAACTCCTGTATTCAGTATAACAGAGTAATTATACCATATTATGTAATACATTTACAATGCAAAAAGTAAGGTGATGATACACAAAAAAAGGTAGGTTTTGTTAGTGTAGTTGCACAAAGGGACATAATTGAAATTAGATTATATTACAGTATTTCACAAATTGTTTAATAAACTATAAAATTTCAAATTAGGTATAGTAAATTGAAAAGAATTATGATAGAATAAGGAAACAATGTATTTTTTGAAAGGTGGTGTTGTTATGGTAGGTATTGATAATGAAGAAGAATTTCAGGCGGAGAAATTAGTAAATAATTCTTTTGAAGCGAAGAGAGCAAGAAATGTTCAGAATCTCGGCGGTAATGCTTTTAATGAAGACAAAGACTCTTTGCAGAATGCAAACAGGCAAATTATAAATAGCAGAACTGCGTCACAAAAAACTATTATGAACAACACAAGACCTTCACCTGAAAAAGCAACTCAGACGAGAAGTGTGCAAAGAAGGACTTCATCTGTTACTGAAAACCACAGTGTGAATAATAACAGACCCCAACAGAAAAATACGATTTCTGCTCGTAGAAATACAACTGCTACTGTTGAAAAAATACAAAATGAGCGAAAAGAAAAGGAAAAAGAAGCAAAGACAAATAAACTAATTAAAGTTTTAACAGCGTGTGTAATTTCTATTGCGTTATTTATATCAATGTACGCGGTAGTAATTTTCGGCAATATTCCATTTGTTACAAAATGGCGTAATATCTGGATAGAAACTGCTATGACAACCGACCAGCACAAATGGCTTGCAACTTGTTTTTTCCCGAAATATTTAATAGACGATATTATGAACGCGCAAGTTGATATTACTGATATCGGTAAAACAGATATTAAAAAGGAAGAAGAAAAACCTGATATTTTGGGTCAGAAAGACCTTGTAGTTGGTGAACTTGATTCTCACGGAAACGAAGTTTTAATAAATGATATTGAACAAGGCATTGTTGTTTTAAAAGTTAAAACCTCAAACTATGTCGGCAGACTTGTATTAATTGATGACCCTTCAAGAGTTTATATATCTGCTACCGATTATAAAAATTCGAGGGGAGAATTTATTTGTGACTACCTCGAAAAAGAAGATGCGGTCATCGGTATGAATGCATCAGGTTTCTATGACCCGGGTGGAACAAGTGTTGGTGGCGTAGTTACTGCACAATGTATTGCACAGGGGGAATATTGGGGGAGTTATTCCTCTAAATATATAACAGTAGGTTTCGACAAAGACGACCGTCTTGTAGTAGGTGAATTTTCTGATTGGGAAGAACATAATATGCGAGACGCTTTTCAGTATCATCCGGCACTTATTATAAATGGTGACAAGGTTATTGAGGGTTCTTCTGGTTGGGGGCTTCAGCCACGCTCTGTAATCGGTCAGGCAGAAAACGGTGTTGTTATGTTTTTTGTAGTTGATGGCAGACAGGTTGGTTATTCTCTTGGTGCTACTATGGGTGACTGTGCCGATGTTTTAGAAGAATATGGTGCAGTGAATGCAGGTGCATGTGACGGTGGTTCATCTTCAGTACTCGCGTATGAAGGCGAGATTTTAAATGAACCATCAACAAATATGCCCACAGGTAGATATTTGCCTAATGCATGGGTAGTAGCAAGAAAAGTGCCTGATTCAACACAAGATGAAAATTAAGGGGTGTCAGTGTGAAAAAACTTTTAAATAAATTGAGTTATACACCATTAGGTTGGTGTACTACCAATAAAGAAAGAAAAAGTTATTACCTTTATTTATCGGGTCAGAATATGATTTACACTATGATAACATCATTTCTGACTACATATCTTTTATTCCAGGGTGTTGACCCTGTGAAATCCGGTACAGTAATGCTCATAGTTAAAATATGGGACGCTATTAATGATGCAGTTTTTGGTTGTATTTTTGATAAGGCGAAATTCAAAAGCAAACAGAAATTTTTACCTTGGCTTAAAATTTCTTTGCCTGTAATTCCACTTGCAACTGCACTTTTATATATGATTCCAAATGGTGCAACAGAAATGGTCAAACTTCTCTGGTTTGCTATTTTCTATCTTATCTGGGACACTGTTTACACTCTTTGTGATGTGCCTATTCATGGTATGGTTACTGTTATGACAGATAACCTTGATGAAAGAACTTCAATAATTTCATATAAGAGCATCTGGTCAGGTGTTGGTAGTGGTATTGCAACAATTATACCTACTATTATCACAGGTCAGGGCATAGGTTTAAGTTTCGGTGTTGCCGCAGCAATTGTCAGCGTTGTTGCTTTTGCTGCAATGCTTCCTGTTTGCGTTAATGGTAAAGAGCGGTTTACAACTGTTGATGATGAGCAATTTACAGTAAGAAAAATGCTTAAATATTTATTCTCAAATAAATATTTGCTCATTTACTACGCAGGTTATTTCTTTCAAAGTGGCTTTAATGTAATGATTTCGATGAGTATTATTACATCATATTACTTATTCCATGATGAAAAATTCAGTCTTCTTGTTCTTGCAGTAGCGGGGGCTCCTGTATTTATAGCATCACTTTTTGTACCGAAATTGGTTGAAAAATATGGTAAACGAAAAATCTTTCTTATAAGCAACTGGGCAGCGGTAATTTTTGGTACAATCAGTTGGCTCTGTGGTTATCAAAATGTTATAGTATTCATACTTTTAACATTGCTTCGTGCGGTTCCTTTAGGAATTCAGGGTATTATGATATTTATGTTTACTCCTGACTGCGCAGAGTATGGTAGATTTAAAACAGGCATTGATGCAAAAGGTATTACTTTTGCTATTCAGACATTTGTTACAAAAATGGCGTCTGCTCTTGCTGGTACTCTTGGTATGTTCCTGCTCGGTTTCTTCGGTTGGAAAGAGGTTAATGCAGAAAGCTTCAAGGACTTAGCGGCACAGAATGTTCAGCAATCAGATTTTACACTTAATGGTTTGTGGTTTATTTTTGTAATGATTCCGACTATCGGTCTTATTTTAGCGGGTATCTTCTGGCAATTCTATAAACTTAAAGACGAAGATGTTAAAGTTATGATTGACTGTAATAACGGCAAAATCACAAGAGAAGAAGCACTCGAAAAAATCTCTATAAGAGATGAATTTTAATCAGTTAATTTTAAAAGCGACTACCTGAAAATTCTGGTAGTCGCTTTTTTGCACATATTGAGAGGTATAATTTCAGTCAATATTATCGTTGAAATTTAACAAATTTTGCTATATAATAATGCATTATAATAAAATAGTTATCTTTAGATTTCGTTCTATTTCAAAAAGGAGTGTTTTATATGAAAAAGGCAAAGAAAATTATTGCTGTTTTTATGGTTGCTTGTCTTTTGATGGTAAGCTACTCAACTCTTGCTTTTGCAGGCGATACTGACACAGGGGTAGATTACACAATAATTGACCCTTATGAAGATGTAAACTGGCTTACTTATAAACAATACAAAGCAGACCTTCATAATCACACAACTGCAAGTGATGGTACTGATACTTTAAAAGATATGTTAGAGCAACAGTATGCTTATGGCTTTGATATCGCAGCAGTTACTGACCATGGTGTTGTGGATTATGGTTGGACCCGTCAGTCTGTTATTCCTGCTATGGAAATATTTATTGATTTGTTCAAAGGCAGAGCAGGTGATATTGTTCCACTTGAATCTAAAGGTGGCGACACTGCAAATGGTAACAAATATACTATTGAAATAACAAAAAAGGGTAGTTTTTATTCACAGAAAACAGCTGAAGGAGTACCACTTCATAAAATGATGAGAGTGCCTTGTGGTATTGAACACAATCCAAGTTCACTTAACAATGCTCACGTTAACAGTTGGTTCGTAGATTATGGTCACGGTTTACTCGGTGGTACAAGTGACTACGAAACACCGATTAAAACAGTTCACGAAATGGGTGGTCTTTCTGTAATAAATCACCCTGGCGAATACACAAATGCACGTGATGAGGATGAAACTGCAGACGCTTACGATTATAACGATACAATGTATAAATATTATATTGATAAATTTGCAAGTCTTCTTATAAATTATGATTCTTGTATTGGTATAGATATTAACAGTAAGGGCGACTCAAGAACCCGTTATGACAGAAAACTCTGGGATATACTTCTTCAGAAAGTTACACCTACTGGTAGAAATGTTTTAGCAATTGCTACATCTGATGCTCACTCAACTGATGCGGTTTATACAGGTTATACTGAAATGTTAATGCCATCTCTCACAGAAGATAATTTCAGAAAGAGTCTTGAAAGCGGTGCTTTTTTTGCTTGCAGTAAAAATTTAGGTAATCCTGAAGAAATCACTGAAATTGCAAACTGCTTAGTTGAAAGTATTGACCCTACTGCAGTAGCACTCGGTGAAAAGCTTCAGGCAATTCAGGCAGAAGACCCTAAAGGTAAATACGAAGCACCAAAAGATGTTGATGCACCAAAGGTTACTGCAATTGCGGTTGACCAGGGAAGCGATACTATTACATTAGTGACAGCAGGGGCTAAAAATGTTCGTTGGATTGCAAATGGTGTTACAATTGCAATAGGCAACAGCATTGATCTTGATGACCACAAAAAGGAACTCGGTAATTATATAAGAGCAGAAATATTCGGCGAAGGTGGTATTGTTTATACTCAGCCATTTATGCTCGACTATGAAGGTGTTCCAGAATCTGATGGTGGTAGTTACACAGACCTCTGGCAATTAGCAAGTATTATTCCTGATACACTTGTAAGACTTTTAGGTAGTCTTTCAATATTCGACACAATTTACGGTTGGATAGCATAAAATTGTTGATTTTGGCGATTATGTCATTTTCACATCCGCTCGGTGTATCTTTATACGCCATCGGGATTTAAAAATGTCATACTCATCCAAACTGAACAATTAAAAAAGAAGAGGTTGATTTTGGCGATTATGTCAGATTAACTTGATAAAATGTTTTTAATAATTACGGGTACACTTTAGTTTTTTTAGTGTACCCGATTTTTTTGTTGTAAAATTAAAAAATGTATGATAAAATTAATTTGTATTTTATCAAAGTGAGGGTTTACTATGAATGCAATTGTTACAGTAATCGGTAAAGATAAAGTCGGAATTATGGCAGGTGTCTGCGTTGCATTTGAAAAAACAAATGTAAATGTTTTAGATATAAGCCAGACAATTCTTAAAGATATGTTTACTATGAATATGTTAGTAGACGTTAAAGACGCAAATGTGAGTTTTTCAGAGCTTGTAGATATTCTCGATAAAGAGGGCGAAAGACTCGGTGTCAGCATCCGTATTCAACGTGAAGATATTTTTGATGCTATGCACAGAATCTGAGGTGTAAAAATGCTTAATCAACACGAAATTATCGAAACTTTAAATATGATTGACAATCAGCATCTTGATATCCGTACTATTACTATGGGGATTTCTTTGAGAAATTGCGGTCACCCTGACGCTAAAGTTGCGGCTACAAAGATGTATGATAAAATCACAAAATATGCAGAAAATCTTGTTAAAACAGGTGAGGAAATCGAAAAAGAAATGGGTATTCCCATTATAAACAAACGAATTTCTGTTACGCCTATGGCTATTGCTGCAGAAAGTAGTGAAACTGAAGATTATACAATATTTGCAAAGGCTATGGATAATGCCGCAAAAGAATGTGGTGTAAACTTTATTGGTGGCTTTTCTGCTCTCGTGCAAAAAGGTTTTACAATAGGTGACAGAAGACTTATAAATTCAATTCCTTCTGCTTTAGCAGAAACCGATTTTGTTTGCTCATCTGTAAATGTCGGCTCAACAAAAGCGGGTATAAATATGGATGCGGTTGCTTTGATGGGTAACATAATTAAATATACAGCAGAAAAAACTAAGGAAAACGATGGTCTTGGTTGTGCAAAGCTCGTTGTGTTCTGCAACGCGGTTGAAGACAATCCGTTTATGGCAGGTGCATTCCACGGTGTAGGGGAACCTGAATGTGCAATAAATGTCGGCGTTTCTGGTCCAGGTGTTGTTTATAATGCTTTAAAGGGCGTAAAAGGTGCACCATTTGATGTTGTAGCAGAAACAGTTAAAAAGACTGCATTTAAAATTACAAGAATGGGTCAGCTTATTGCTCGTGAAGCTTCAGCAAGACTTAACGCAGAATTCGGTATTGTTGATTTAAGTTTAGCACCAACTCCAGCAGTAGGCGACTCTGTTGCGAGAATTTTAGAAGAAATGGGACTTGAGACCTGTGGTACACACGGTACTACTGCCGCTCTTGCACTTCTTAATGACGCGGTTAAGAAAGGTGGCGTTATGGCATCTTCTTCAGTCGGCGGTCTTTCAGGTGCATTTATTCCTGTTTCAGAAGATGAAGGTATGATTGAAGCAGTTCATAAAGGTGTTCTTACTTTAGATAAGTTAGAAGCAATGACCTGTGTTTGCTCTGTTGGTCTTGATATGATTGCAGTGCCAGGAGATACAACTGCTGAAACAATTTCTGCAATTATTGCTGACGAAGCGGCAATTGGTATGATAAATCAGAAAACAACTGCAGTAAGAATTATTCCTGCTTTAAATAAAAAAGTCGGTGACGAAATTGAAATGGGCGGTCTTTTAGGTACAGCACCTGTAATGCCTGTTCATAAAGAAAGCAGTTACGATTTTATTATGCGTGGTGGTAGAATTCCGGCACCATTAAACAGTCTCAGAAACTGAGACTGTTTATAATTCGGAATTATATTTGCTACACTCAAGTGAATAGTGAATAATGAATAGTGAATAATTGTGGGACCTGCGGTCGGCGATTATAAAATTAAAACAAAAACTACATTCTATTATTTTTAATTTACGAAAAACTTTAAATGAAATGAAAAAATTAACTCCCACTATGGTAGGGGCTAACCTGTGGTTGCCCGTAGTAGTGGGAGTAAGTTTTTTGTTTAACAAAAATCAATCGAGTGTAAAAAATTATAATTCATCGTTTCATTTTTTATTAGTTCTGATACACAACGCGTTGTTGCTCTTGACAAAAGGTCAGCCCCTACGATGAAACAATAAAACTATCCTATTATTTTTAGTTTACGAAAAACTTTTTTAGTCTTTAGGTAATGGCTTTGGGGTATTGGTATATCCCAAAATATAATCGGCAGAAATATTATAAAATTCACAAAGAGTTTTTAAATGCTCAATTGGTAAAGGCCTTTTTTTGTTTTCATATTGTGCATAATATGATTGTGAAGTGTTTAATATTTTCGCAACATCTGACTGTGTTAAATCTTTATCTTCTCTTAAATCTCGTATTCTTTGTGCGTAATCCATAGCAAAAACCCTTTATTTTTAGTATAAAATTAGTTTACAACAGTTCAAAAGTGAACTATTGACTTTAGTTCACAATTCGACTATAATATCGTTGTTAAGAGAATTGTTTGAAGGAGAGATATAACTTTAGTAATCTTTGGGGTGCGTTATACAAAGAAATAATGAGAAAGGAGGCATGTTTTATGACTGGTGAAACAAAAATGAGTTTTAAAGAGTTTAAAAAGAAAAGCAAAACATATAAAATGAAACAACTTTCCTCAATAATAGCAATTATTGGTTTCGTTGTTGTATTGGTTGGTTTTTATCTCAACAACTCAAGTGCTCAATTTAATGTAGTACCATTTGCTATTGGTGTTCCTATAGCAGTTGTTGGTGCAGTTCTCGATGTTGTAAGCGATAAAAACTTAAAAAAAGAATACAAAGAATATTTAAAACAAGAATAATTAAAGCATCCTATCATTTTGAGTTTGAATTAACTTTAAATGATAGGATTATTTTTATATTAGCGAAGCTCTAGTTCCTAATTCCTTTTCAGAAAAACAAATTAAAATTAATTTGTTAATAACACTTGCAAAATCAAATAATCTATGCTATAATCAACCCGTACGAATAGAGATAAGGAGTGAGAGCAGGAAGACCTGCTCTCACATTTATTTGTAAAAACATTGAAAGTGTGAAAAGAGGTGTTTTATATGGCAAAAAATACTGTTTCACTTGTATGGGATTTAGTAAAGCCTTTCGCAGATGAATTAGGTCTTACACTCTGGGATGTTTGCTTTGAAAAAGAAGGTGCAAACTATTATCTCAGAATTTTTATTGATAAGGAAGATGGCGTCGGTATTGAAGACTGCGTCAATATGAGTCACGCTATGGATGCTCCGTTGGATGAGGCAGACTTAATTGACCGTCAGTATAATTTACAGGTTTCTTCTCCCGGTATTGAAAGAAAATTAACAAGAGATTTTCATTTCGACTACGCAATGGGCGAAAAGGTAATTTTAAGACTTATCCGTCCTTGTGATGGTAAAAGAGAATTCAATGGTGTTCTCTCTGGTTATGAAAATGGTGCAGTTACAATTTTGCTCGATGATGAAATTG
>CALAEU010000030.1 GCA_937891215.1 uncultured Clostridia bacterium | reverse complement strand
AAGCATTTGAGGATGCCATAAAGGAAGGTCTCATTCCTAAAAATCCAACACTCAACACCAACCCACCAAAGAAGAAAAAAACTGAAATGAAAGTTCTCAACGATGAGCAGCTTGAGAAATTCATGAAAGCCATTGAGCAGGATGAAATATGGTATGACTTCTTCTACACCGAGCTTACAACAGGACTTCGCAGAGGTGAAATCTGCGGTCTAAAATGGGAAGACTTTGATGAAAACGAAAACTCCGTTACTGTTAAAAGAAGCCTGACCACCGTAACTGACGGTAAGGTTATTCAGAGCGAACCGAAAACTGCTGACGGTAAAAGAAAAATATATCTGCCTGAAAGTACGGCAGAGCTTCTGAAAAAGAGAAAGCAAAGCTCAAACAGTGAATGGATATTTGAAAATCCACTTGACCCAAAGCTACCTGTGGTTCCCTACTCCGCATACCACAGATTAAAAACTATCCTGCGACATGAGGATTTACCGATTATCCGTTTCCATGACCTGCGTCACACCTTCGCTACTCATGCCCTGACAAGTGGTGTTGATGCAAAAACTCTATCAAGAATCCTGGGTCACACAAATGCTTCCTTCACTCTTGACACATACACTCATGTAACAACCGATATGCAGAAACGAGCATCTGAGGTTGTTGATAATTTCATAGAAGACCTGTTCGGAAAGGATTTTGAAAACCTTGGCTAAGAAAAGGAAAAGCGGAGAAGGAACTCTCCGAAAAAGAGCAGACGGACGTTGGGAAGGCAGAGTTGTTGTTGGCTATGATGAAAACAACAGAGCAATCACAAAATCCGTTACTGCCAAAGAACGATACAAATGCCTTGAGAAATTAGAGCAACTGAAATTAGAATGTGGCATTGCAAACCACAAAACTGTAAATTCAAATATGCTCTTCGGTGAATGGATTGATTTCTGGTATCAGAATTATTGCAAAATGCAGCTGAAGCCATCAACTCAGGCAGGTTATGAACGAAGAATTTATCAGCATATAATTCCGTCCATCGGTAAGATACCTCTTAAAAGCTTAACTCAAAATGACTTACAGCAGTTCTATGCAGACCTGAAGAAATCAGGCAGGCTGCAATACACCGAGCTTAAAGGCGAAGGTGTTTCGGATATGCTTGTGAGAGCAATTCACGGCAACTGCAGGTCGGCACTTGAAAAGGCAGTTCAGGAAAACCTGATACTTGTAAATCCTGCAAACGGATGCAAGATACCACCAAAGGTGAAACGAGAAATGCAGGTGCTCACACCTGATGAAATTCAGAGATTTCTCATACAAGCAAGGTATGACGGATTATTTGAACTGCTCCTTGTTGCTCTGACAACAGGTATGCGAAGAGGTGAAATTCTCGGCTTACAATGGGAAGACATCAACTTCAGAACAGGTGAACTGCACATACAACGGCAGGCTCAATGTGTTGATGAAAAGTTAGTTATCAGCGACCCGAAAACAGAAACCTCAAAGCGAACAATAATACTACCGAATTCCGTTCTAAAGGTTCTGTCAGGATTAAAAGAAAAAACAGCTTCCAGATGGGTCTTCCCATCCCCTGTTAATGAAGATATGCCGAGGAATCCGCAAACGGTTTATAAACGAATGCAACAGATACTTGAAAGAGCAGGTTGCAAGAAGGTCAGGTTCCACGATTTGCGACACACATTCGCTACAACTGCACTTGCAAACGGAATGGATGTTAAAACACTTTCCACTATGATAGGTCATGTTTCCGCACAGACTACTCTTGACATATACTCTCACAGTACCGAGGAAATGAAACGGAATGCTGCTAAGAAAATTGAACGGACTATCGGCAGAAATGAGAGCATTACGACAAAAGACGAGGAAACACCCGACCAAGCTCCTAAAAAGCCTGAAATGGCGAAATTTGAGCCAACCAAGAGCAAATACAGAAAGCCCGGAACTGGTTGCATAACAAAAATCAACGATAACCTTTATGAAGGACGATATTCACCAAGACTGCCAAACGGAAAACGGATTTCAAGAAACATTTACGCCAAAACAAGAGAAGAATGCGAAACACTCCTCGCAGAGCTTATAAAAGAAATGAAAGCCGAAATTCAGGCAGAAAGAGAACGAATAAAACAAGAGCAAAGCATGTAAAAATTTTTACTGCATAATACAATAAACAGCCGCTCGTGAGCGGCTGCTTGAGATTGTAATGCGGTGCTAAACTTTCAGTGCCCCTTCGAGGGGCTAAGCCAGCATTCGCCCCTTATAGGGGCAGAGCAAACCACCAGTTTACTGGTGGTTATGATTTTTCCCAGTTAATAACTAGCTCGTTTATTTCAAGGCCATTGTTTGTGGGATACCATTTTTCGCCAAGAGTCAAATTGCTTTCGGCATTGTCAACATTCACCGTCAGAAGACTTGTGCAGTTGTAAAATGCGTATTCATCAATTTGTTTTACACTTGCAGGAATATTGATTTCGGTAAGACCAGCGCAATATGAAAATGCATCCTTGCCGATAAACTCAAGGTTTTGGGGCAGATTGATTTCTGTCATCGCTCCGCACCGGAAGAACACCTTTTCTTCAATGGATTTTACCGTTTCTGGTAATGTTACCTTTGTAATCTTTCCACACTTGTAAAATGCCTTTGTGCGAATTGTCTCAACGCCGTCTGCCACGGTGTATTCGCCCTCTTTAGCAGGGGGGAAGAAAACAATTGTTTTCATATCCTTTGTGTAAATTACACCGTCAACCGAGCAGAAATATTCGTTTGCTTCATCAACCTTATATTCTGCAATGTGCTGATTATTCTCAAGTGCCCAAGCACCTATTTCCTTAACATTTTTACCGATGTAAAATTCAGTAACATATTCAAGGTTAGTTGCGGCAAAATCAGCAATTTTTGTTACTGGAACACCCTCGTATTCATCGGGAATAACAATTTTAGTAACCGTTGATTTGTTGGGTACGCTCTGCACTATTGCCTCGCCGTTTTCAACTTTGTATTTAATGCTTTCATTTTCACCGCTTAAAAGCGATGCCATAGAGTCACAGCCTGTAAACAGCAAGCAAACACAGATGCAAAGTGCAAGAACAGAAATTATTTTCTTTTTCATACACTTGCCACCTCGCTTTCTGTTTCTTCTTCAATTGCCTTTACTCTCTCCTGCAATTCCTTAACGCACATATCGTGCTTTTCTCTTGTCAAATCATAGAAGATAAACGGAACTGTCAAAAGTACAAGACCTATTACCGAGCCCCATGTGTAAAGGCTGAATACATTATTGAGAATTTGTGAATCGAAAAGCACATCCCAGTCAGATGTGAAGCCTATCATTGAGAGTAGCCAAGGCATAATATAACCGATTGCCACATTCATAGGATTCAAGAACCAACCGAAAACGCCCGCCATAGCATCTGCTCTCTCACCGTATTTCCATTGGTGATATGTGAGAATATCAGCATTAAGGCCAACATTAACACCGTCAACAACGGGTGCAATAGTATTTTTAAGGAACATTGCAACCATAAAGATGATAATGTTTTCTGTCTTAACAGCTAACGCAATACCTAAAACAGTCAGAATAGTTACACCACGGAAGCTGATAAGAATATTTCTCTTTTGGAATCGTTTTGTAAGTATGGGACAAAGAATGTTACCGAGTGTCATGCCCATAACAACAATGTTTGCCGCAACACCCGAGAACCATTCCATTCGGAGTGAATAAACAAACCACCAACTCAAAAGATTTCCTACAAGACCGTGCCATTGACCAATTACATTTGAAATATTGGTAATCCAGAAATATTTGTTTTTAAGAACATTTTTAGCACCCTTGAAGAAAGTAACTCTTGCTCTCTTTTCAATGGGGGGCTCAATAACTCTTTCTTTACAGAAAACTGCAAGTAAGGACATAACAGAGCCGATAATTGTGAAAATCGGAACAA
>CALAEU010000029.1 GCA_937891215.1 uncultured Clostridia bacterium | reverse complement strand
CAAGGTGCGGGCCAGCGTCTGGGCAAATAGGGTTTTTCCGCAGCCGGTGGGGCCGATCATCAGAATATTGCTCTTTTGCAGCTCCACATCGTCGCCGCCGCCGAAATAGACGCGCTTATAGTGGTTGTACACCGACACGGAGAGGGCGATCTTGGCCTCCTCCTGTCCGATGATGCGTTGCCTGAGGTGGCTGCCAAGCCCACGCAGGCGCTCCGCTTCGCCCTGCGCCACCTGCTCCAGCGGAATCCCCGTCAGTTCGGTCATCAATGCCTCGTTCCGTTTCATCCAGCGATACAGGTTCTGGAGGGCAGTGGCACTTTCGCTGTGCGGACTGTACAGCAGTGCCAGTTCGGTTTTTGTATAAGCTTGTAGCTTGAAAGGTTCTTCTGTAATCATTTCTCTACTCTTTTTTCTTTTCAAAAATACGAAAAAAACAGCAATTCACCTAATGCTAATCCATTGAAATACCGACATTTCCCGACAATGTTCCATCTATTTCTACCAATCTCTTCTTTCTCCGACAATCCCGTTTCTTGCCATCATACCTTTGTACTGTAATCGATTACGGAACCCTATTATTAATCTTTAAAAACAATGTATTATGGCAAGAACAGTATCTTATTCAGTAGCTCCTCGTTACAACCCGTTTGACAAGGAAGAACCTCCTCGTTATTACGCTCGTGCCCAAGCAAACGGCGATATTTCCAAGATCGTTGAAACAGCGAAGCTTGTAGGAGATAAGCTTGACATTTATTCAGGTAACGACGACCAGATTGTTCCACTTCTTTCATTGGGAGGTAAAGGTGTTATTTCTGTACTTTCAAATGTTTTACCTAAGAAAACAGTAGAAATGTGCGACAAATTCTTCCAGGGTGATGTAAAGGGCAGTGCAGATATTCAATTAGAACTTATCCCACTTATAAACGCTCTTTTCTGCGAAGTAAATCCAATACCTGTAAAAGCAGCAACTTCTGCGTTAGGTTTTGGTGAAAATTATTTAAGATTACCACTTACTTCAATGGAAAAAGACAACGAAGAAAAATTATTAGCACTTATGAGAGAACAAGGACTTAATGTATGAGTAATTTAGTTTGTGATAATCTTAAAATACATAATAATGAACTTTATTTTGCAGATAGAAGTACTAAAGAACTTGCATCTAAATATAAAACACCACTTTATGTTATGGATGAAAATACTTTAAGACAGAATTGCAGAAAGTATACAGAGTCATTAAAAAAGTACTTCGGTAATGGTGCAAAAGCGTTATTTGCAAGTAAGGCTTGTTCTTTCAAAAGAATGTATGAAATTGTTTCGTCTGAAAATATGGGTGTTGATGTTGTTTCAGTCGGTGAATTATATACTGCACTTAAAGCAGGAGTTAATCCCGAGGATATGTATTTTCACTCAAACAGTAAAACAGATGAAGATATTGAATATGCAATTTCTAAGAACATTGGTTATTTTGTAATTGACAACATAGAAGAGCTTGACGCTATAAATCGCTATGCAGGTAAAAAAGGTATTAAACAAAAAGCGCTTATAAGAATTACACCTGGTATTGATACTCATACATACGAAGCGGTAAACACCGGTAAAGTTGATTCTAAATTTGGTTTTCCTATTGAAACTGGTGCAGGTGAATTTATAACAGGCGAGGCACTTAAAAGAGAAAATGTTGACCTTAAAGGTTTTCATTGTCATGTTGGTTCACAACTTTTTGATTCAGATGTTTTTGTCCGTTCTGCCGATACAATGTTGAATTTTGTCTCAGATATGAAGACCAAATTCAATTTTGAAACAGAAATCCTTGACCTTGGTGGCGGTTATGGTGTTCGTTATGTTGAAAGCGACCCGTATATTGATATTGAAGATAACATCAGACAGGTTGCAGAATTTTATAAGAAAAAGTGTAGTAGTCTAGGTATTAAAGAACCAAGTGTAAGAATGGAACCTGGCAGAAGTATTGTTGCAGATGCAGGTCTTACACTTTACACTGCAAATACTGTTAAAATTATTGATGGTTATAAAAATTATGTTGCAGTTGATGGTGGTATGTGCGATAACCCTCGTTTTGCCCTTTATGGTTCAGCTTATACTGTAATTGCCGCTGACAAAGCAGAAGAAAAATGTGATTTTAAATGCAGTCTTGTTGGTCGTTGCTGTGAAAGTGGCGATATTTTGCAAGAAAATGTTATGTTGCCGTCAAGCATTAAGCGTGGCGATTTGATTGCCGTGCTTACAACTGGTGCTTATAACTATTCAATGTCATCTAACTACAATAGAATCCCTAAACTTCCTGTTGTTATGTTAAATGGCAATGATGACTATGTTGCAGTAAAACGAGAAACTTTAGACGATATTATAAGAAATGATGTGTAAATGAAGGTAATTATTGCTTGTCTTAATTCAAAATTTGTACACTCTTCTTTAGCACCGTGGTGCTTGTTTTCAGGTGTTAAAGCATACAGTAAAAAACACAACACAAAGGTTATGGAGTGTACAATTAACAGTAACATAATAGATTTTGCAGAAAGTATCTTGAGTGAGAATCCCGAGATACTTTCTTTCTCGTGTTATATATGGAATATTGAAAAAACTCTTGAAGTATGTAAATATATTAAAAGCAAAAGTAATGTTACAATTGTTTTAGGTGGCCCTGAAGTATCTTACAGAGCTAAGAATGTTTTAGAAAAATATAACTTTATTGACTTTGTTCTTTCTGGTGAGGGTGAAGAAACTTACCCGCAACTTATTGATGTACTTTCGCAGAAAAGTGAATTATCATCTGTTTCGGGGTTGTCATACAGAAATAAATGTGAAATTATATCTATTCCTGAAAAAGAATATTCTGGCACACCAGTAAGCCCATATACTGACGAGTATTTTAATGATTTAAACGGCAAAATTACTTATATTGAAACAAGTCGTGGTTGCCCTTACAGATGTGCTTTCTGCCTTTCGGGCAACACTTCACCTTTGAGATTTTTTGATTTGGAAAAAGTCAAAGAAGATATAATTAAAGTTTCAAATAGTGGCACACAGACTGTTAAGTTTATAGACAGAACTTTTAATGCTAACACAAAAAGAGCGAACGAAATATTAGAGTTTATTCTTGAAAATCGTGGTATTAAAATACCAGAAAATGTTTGCTTCCATTTTGAAATAGCAGGGGATATATTAAAAGAAGAAACTTTCAATATTTTAGAAAAAGCACCAAAAGGCTTATTTCAATTAGAAATTGGTATGCAGTCTTTTAATGAAGAAACGCTTAAAGCAATTAACAGAAAGACTGACACAAAGAAACTTATTGAGAATATTAAACGCTTAATTTCATTCCAAAATATGCATATTCATATTGATTTAATTGCAGGGCTTACAGGTGAAGATTTAAAGAGTTTTGAAAGAAGTTTTAATATTGGTTACTCTTTAGGTGCCAATATGCTTCAAATGGGCTTTTTAAAACTTCTTTACGGTGCGGATATGAGAAAATACCCTGAAAAATATCCTTGCAAATATACTGAAAATCCACCGTACGAAGTTACAGAAACACCGTGGCTTTCAAGTGAAGAAATTATAAAACTCAAAAAGTGTGAAGATGCATTAGAAAGACTTTATAACAGTGGAAGATTTTTATTTACACTTGATTATTTAATTAATAATAAAATTTTTACACCATTCCAGCTTTTCTATCAGTTTGGTAATGAAATAGACGGAACTAAAATGAATCTTTCAGATTATGCAATTCATATTTATTATTTCTTTAAAGAATTTGCAGATGAAGAAATGTTAAGAGAAACAATTCTTTGTGATTTGCTTTCTTGTTCATCTGCTTTGCAGATTCCCGAAATTTTCAAAATAAATGACCCATTATACAAAAAAATTAAAAAGTATTTTGCTAATGTTAAAGGGCAACACAATAAAATCGCTATACTTTATAAAACAAACAGGGTTTTTGTTGTAAATCAAAATAGTGAAAAAGACTTTTTTGGTAGGTTTAGTGGGAAGTATTATAGTTTAGATGAATTTAAAAACACGGATAATTGAGAAGTTCTCAATTATCCGTGTTCTATTATCTAACACCAACTTCAAAGCGAAATCGAAATTATATATTCATCGTCTTTCAAAATCTCTTTAATTTCTTTAAAAGAAAATGCGTTGTGGGTTTTTAAATCAAACTTACAGTATATTATATCATCTTTTTTCTCAACATCAGTTGTCATAATATCTACGCCTTTTTTGAGCAGAATTTCTTCAACATGGTCGAGAGCAACAGGGTCATTTTTAATTTTTAATTTAACTGAAGTTGCAACTGTATTTTCAATTGGAACAAATCTATGAATGAAAATCTGAATTAAAAGAAGAACTATTGTTGCATAAACACCAATGCCGTACATTCCTGCACCAATTGCAAGACCTATGCCAGCGGTTGCCCAGATACCAGCGGCAGTTGTAAGACCTTTAATAGAGCCTTTATAAATAATAATACCGCTACCTAAAAAGCTGACACCTGTAATTATGTTAGCTGCAAGTCTAGAACCGTCAAATTTTACATTGTCATATAAGAATAAATCAAAGAAACCATATTTACTTACAATCATCATAAGTGCTGAGCCGAGGGCAACAATAATGTGTGTACGAAGGCCAGCTTCTTTTTGTCTGAATGTTCTTTCAAGACCAATTCCTGCACCACAAATTGCAGAAACAATAAGTCTGCAAAGGTATGGCAACGCTTCTTTGAAGTCTGCAGCAAATTCCCAGAATAAATCAAAAAACGCTTCTTTCAAACTGAAACACTCCTTTTTTCGAATTTTTAGTCAATTAAATATAATTAATAATTATACTACAATATGTATGTTATGTCAAATGAAAAATATGTGTAATATTACTGTCAGAATCTTCATATCCTTTACAGAAAGATAATAGAAAGTACAAGGGGGAAGGACTTATGACAGATACTACTATCTATCAGGATATTGAAACACGAACAGGCGGTGATATATATATAGGAGTTGTAGGACCTGTAAGAACTGGTAAATCAACTTTTATAAAAAGGTTTATGGAATCGCTTGTTATACCTAATATCGAGAGTTCACATAAAAAAGAACGTGCGCAAGATGAATTACCACAATCTGCAGCAGGCAGAACAATTATGACAACTGAGCCAAAATTTATTCCCGAAGAAGCAGTCAGAATTGAGTTACCTGAAAAAGCGTCACTAAATGTAAGACTTATTGACTGCGTAGGCTACATAGTACCGAGTTCACTTGGGTATATTGAAAATGAACAACCAAGAATGGTTAAAACTCCTTGGTTCGAAGATGAAGTTCCTTTTAATATGGCAGCAGAAATCGGTACAGAAAAAGTAATAACCGAACACTCAACAATTGGTCTTGTTGTTACAACTGACGGTTCTATAAGTGATATTCCACGAGCAGAGTATGAAGAAGCTGAAGAAAGGGTTATAAAAGAATTAAAGGAAATAAACAAACCATTTGTTGTAGTTCTTAACTCTGTTTCACCAGCTTCACCAGAAGTTATTACACTTTCAAATGAACTTTCAAATAAATATTCTGTACCTGTTATTCCTGTGAATTGCCTTGAACTGACAGAAATAGAAATTACAGAAATTCTGAGTTCAATTCTTTATCGCTTTCCTGTTCAGGAGATTAGTGTAGAAATTCCTTCGTGGGTAATGTCATTAAATCATGAGCATTGGCTTCGGTCTTCACTGTGTAATTCTGTTAAAGAATCTTCAGTTAATATTAACTGCGTTGCAGATATAGGTTCTTTACTCGTTGGTATTGAATCTAATGAATATGTTACAACCGCATCAATAAATAAAATAGATTTAGGCAATGGTACTGCTATAATTTCTACAAACTTAAAAAGCGAATTGTTCTACAAAATTATAGAAGAACAAACCGGTCTTGAAATTGGCAGTGAGCAAGGTCTTGTTAATTGCCTAAATGAACTTTCAAAAATCAAAAAGAAGTATGACAGATTAGAAAATGCTTTAGAGGAAGTAGAAGCAACAGGTTATGGTATTGTTATGCCCGACATTGACGAGTTGACACTTAAAGAGCCTGAAATTGTAAAACAGGGTGGTCGCTATGGTGTAAGACTTTCTGCTTCTGCTCCGTCAATTCATCTTTTAAAAGCGGATATTGAAACAGAAGTAGCACCTGTTGTTGGCACTGAAAGTCAGTCAGAAGAACTTATAAAATATCTTCTCAATGAATTTGAAGAAGACCCACTTAAAATCTGGGAATCAGATATATTCGGTAAATCTTTAAATGAGCTTGTAAATGAAGGTCTTCGCAACAAACTTTGTCATATGCCGCAGGATGCACGAGGAAAAATTCAGGAAACTTTAGAAAAAATTATAAATGAAGGTTGTAGTGGTCTCATTTGTATAATTTTATAAATTTTAAAGGATAGCTTTTGCTATCCTTTGTTTTTTTGTACATACTAATTCTGGTGATTTTATGATAAATTCAATTTGGAATACTTCGGCAGATTTAAAAAAATTTGATTCTTTAAAAGGTGATTTGAGAACCGATGTCTTGATTATTGGGGGCGGTATTTCTGGTGTTTTAATTGCAAGTAAATTGCAAGAGTTAGGTGTTCAGTATGCACTTGTTGAAGCAGACAGAGTGTGTAATGGTGTCACACTTAATACAACTGCAAAAATAACTTCACAACATGCTTTGATTTACAGTAAAATTGCAAAAGAATATGGTTTAGAAAAAGCAAAGCTATATTATAAATCAAATCAGGAAGCATTAGAAGAATTTCGAAATAAATGCAAGAAACTAGATTGTGATTTTGAAGAGCAAGATGCGTATGTTTATTCTTTAAATAGAAGTGATAAAATTAATGAAGAAGCAGAAGCACTCAGAAAAATTGGTGCAGAATTTGAATTTACAAAGTCAGTTTATTTACCATTTACAGTAGCAGGTGCTATTAAATTTAAAAATCAGGCACAATTTAACCCGTTAAAATTTATTAATGCGATTGTCAATGATTTGAAAATATATGAAAACACAAAAGTGCTCGGTTTTGATGGTGAAGCTTTTGTAACTGACAGAGGTCGTATTTTTTCAACTAAAACAGTTGTTGCAACACACTTTCCGATATTTAATAAATTCGGATTATATCCGTTAAAACTTTATCAGGAGCGTTCTTATGTTTTAGCACTTAAGGATGCAAAGAATGTTAACGGAATGTATGTAGATGAAAATTCAACCGGGCTTTCTTTCAGAAATTATAAAGATATGCTTTTGCTGGGGGGAGGCTCCCACCGTACTGGAAAAGAGGGTGGAAACTGGCGTGAATTGACAAAATTTAAAAATCAGTTTTTCCCGACTTCAAAAGAAGTAACAAGATGGGCTACACAAGATTGTATGTCACTTGATGGTATTCCTTATATCGGAGAATATTCGAAATTGGCACCCAATATTTATGTTGCAACTGGTTTTAATAAGTGGGGGATTACATCGTCAATGGTTGCAAGTAATCTTTTATGTGATTTGATTATGGGAAACTCAAATGAGTACAGTGAATTGTATTTGCCATCAAGGAAGATTTTACACCCACAACTCTTTAGTAACATTGTTGAAAGCACCGTTAACCTTATAACACCAACTGCACCTCGTTGCCCACATTTAGGGTGTGCTTTAAAGTGGAATCCGGCAGAAAGAAGCTGGGATTGTTCTTGCCACGGTTCAAGATTTAATGAAGATGGTAAATTATTAGATAACCCAGCAACTTCTGACTTAAAAACAAAGCATAGAAACCAATAATGGCTTCTATGCTTTTGTTATGTATTATTGGTCTTCACCGAAATCTTTAATAAATTCTGCAATAAGTTTTTCTGGCCAATCTGAAACAGGTTCAAGTTTACCTGTGAAGAAACGGAGTGTTTTTGGTTCGTGAACAAATCTTAAACCGCCAACTAAATGTCTGTGGTCATAGAGCCATTTAACTCTGTCAATTACATATTCAGTCTGTGAAAGTGTGAAAACACGTCTTGGGAAAGCAAGGCGAACCATTTCAACTGAAGCAATGTGTTCAGAACCATCTGGGTTTCTTTCTTCAGAAAGTGTACCGCGTTCCATACCACGAATACCACCGCAAAGGTAAAGTGCAACTGTTAAAGCACCAGCAGGGTATTGGTCTGCAGGAATATGGTCAACTACTTGACGAGCGTCGATATGAGCACCTAAACCACCACCTGGTGTAACCATTGGAACACCCATTGAGTCGAGAATAGAAACACAGTGTTTAATGAATTGAGGACCTTGAGAAATAATATCTAAATCCATTGTTTCTTCAAAACCTATAATGAGTGCTTCCATTTCTTTAACGGACATACCACCATAAGTTAAGAATCCTTCAAACATTGTGACATAGTCTTCCATTTCATGGAATAACTTTTCATCTCTTATAAGAATTCCGCCACCACGACCGAAACCAAATTTTCTACCTGAGAAATAAATCATATCGAAAAGGTCCGCAACCATTCTTGTGATTTCAGGAATAGTTTTATCTTTCATAGACTCTTCTCTTGTTTTAATGAAGTAAAGGTTATCCTGTAAAAGAGATGCATCCAAAACAGTTGTAATTCCGTAAGATTTTGCAAGTTCAGTAGCCGCTTTCATATTTTCATAAGAAATAGGCTGACCGCCAATAAGGTTAGTACCTGCTTCAAGTCTTAAAAATGCAATGTTGTCAGCACCTTCGCGT
>CALAEU010000028.1 GCA_937891215.1 uncultured Clostridia bacterium | reverse complement strand
AACTGCATACCACGACCAACATATCTTTTTGCAATACTAACAACAAGACGAAGGTTTGATTCAGAAAGTCTTTTCTTTGCTTCCTCATCATCAGAAGAAATTCTCATAGCAAGTTCAATTTCTTCTTCTGGTGTTAAAAGTGGCACTCTACCAATTTCTTTTAAATAAACTTTAACCGGGTCATCAATTGCAATATTTTTTGCATCTGCTGACACTTCTTCTTCAACATTTTTTGTTACATCAAGGTCGAACGAAAGTGCGTCAAGCATTTCATCGCCAAGGTCGTCAATAATTTCAATATTGTTGCTCTCAACTGTTTCATAAAGTTTGTCGAGTTCTTCAATATCAAAATCCATTTCGAGAATTACAGCATCAATTTCGTGAGTAGTAAGTTTACCAGTTGCCTTACCTTTTTCAATCAATGCTTTAATTTGTGGTTTTTTGTCTAATCCTTCCATTTTTACACCTTTCTTTTCACAATAATACAAGTGAATGTATTAAATATTTACTTTTTATCATCTTCCGATTTCTTTAAAGAAGCGAAGAAATCTAAAAAGTCTTTGTCATCCATTGATGACGGTGATTTTTTCTCTTTCTTTGCTTTTTCTGCTTTCAATACATTGATACAATCCACACATTCTTCAATAGTATTTGAAACCATAGAAGTATCAGCAAACAGCTTTGCAACCACATTCATTTCATCAGATGTAAGATGTGGTGCTAAAAGCGAAATTTCAACACTCAACCCTTCATCAATACGCCCCGCTAAAAGATTAAATATTTTTTTATTTAATGGCGTTATGAAAAGGTCACTGGTCAAATCTGCTTTTAATTTATTATAAAACGCTGTATTATTTAACAAAGAAACAAGAATAATGTCTTCTGCTTTTGCAGCTCTTAAATATTTAGCTCTTTCAGGGTCAAAGGCTTTCTGAACTTCGCGTTCTTCTTTCTGTGCAGTTTTAAATGCTTCTCGCTTGACCGCTCTGTTTTCTCTGTTTGTATTATAATTTACTGTCGTTAAAATTGAATTTTTATCTACACCCAATTCTTCC
>CALAEU010000027.1 GCA_937891215.1 uncultured Clostridia bacterium | reverse complement strand
AGGTACATTATAGAAATAACTGCACTCTTTCTTTTGTGATTTATGAGAGAATATATTTTTATGTTTTAAAGTATAAAATAAAGTTAGAATAAGACAGGGACGATTCTGTGTCTTAGTATCAGTTGCAAGGAGCAAGTGTGCAAGTTGTAAGTAAAATTAAACAAAACTCGGTTAATTGATTTCGGTCGGTTAACTGGGTTTTATATTTTAAAAATAAATAAAAACAGGAAACAGAGGTAATTGCCACTGCTTCCTGTTTCCTGCTTTCTATTTACTTTTTAAATTACTCAACCACAATTCCTTCTCTTTCTCTTTTCTCTGCAAGTTCTTTAACAATTCTTTCTTTTTCTTTACCAGAAATTTTGTAGAAGAACATTGGAATTGCACAGAGCAACATACTTATACCTGGCACAATTGAAACGAGCGAGAACATACCGAAGTTCTGCATTTTTGTAAGGTCAGTTGCCGCAACAATTGCAGTAGAGCTTAACATGTTTTCAGGCTCTAAACCAATTAACATATAAGCAATAATAATACCACTTGTTGCGAGTGCGTTACCGAGTTTATTAACAAATCCCTGACATGCAGCACCAAGACCGTTATCTCTGAAACCAGTCTGTAATTCAATGTAGTCAAGACAGTCACAAATCATTGCACTTGAAATAACATTAAGAACACCTAAAGGAATACAAGAAATAAGAATGAATGGAATACAAATGTAAAGATTTAAAGTAAGCCAACCAATAACTGTTGTAAAAATGCTTGCAACAAAACCTGCAAGGCAAGTTGTAATAACTATTTTTTTGTAGTCAAATTTTTTCATAAGTTTAGGCATAAAGAGCATAGCACCAAACATACCAACTATTGCACATACCTGGAAGATTGTTTTAACAGAAGAAACACTAGCGTCAATTGCCGCAGTTCTTTCTGCCTGTGAAAGACCTTCTAATTCTGGACCAATATAAAAAGCATATCTTGCAACGTGAACTGCCGCTGCCTGAACCATATATCTGCCACTTGAAAGAACACCCATAGCAACAACGAGCATTAAAGGTTTACACTTGAAAATTCTTGAAAGGGTAGATGGTTCGCCAGGCTTTCTTGTCTTTTGTGGAACTCTTACTCTTTCTTTTACATGGAAATAAGAATTTGCAAAAAGGACCATACCTAAAAGTGAAACAACAACAGCAATAATCAAATATTTTGATTTGTTGTATTCAATAGGGTTGTCTGTGTTTGTAAGAATTAAAGGTAAAACAAGACCTGCAACTAAAAATAATACTTCAGGAATTGCAGTACCAATACCATTGAGGATTTTTGCAAACGAAATAACCTGACCACGTTCTTCTGCATCAGGAGTCATAACATTAGGTAAGCTCCACATTGGAACGTCTGCCATTGTGTTAATCATACCCCAGAGAATATAAATAACTGCGGCATAAACCATTAAACCGTTTTTATTAAGCTCAGGGCAGAAGTACATTAAAATTGTAAATACTGCAAGCGGCACAGCGGAGTAAACGATAAAAGATTTCATTTTACCATTTTTTCTTGAACGACTATCTGCTAAAATACCCATCAGCGGGTCGTTGATTGCGTCCCATACTCTTGCACCAAGCATAAGCATAAGAACAAATATTAAAGGTAACTGTAATACGTTTACATAATAGTCGCTTATGTAACTTGACATCATGGTATAAATCATACCTTGACCCATAGCACCAATAGCGAACATTCTGAGTTCTTTTTTAGGTACTTTGTAACCTGTTTTCTCTTTCATATAAACCCTACTTTCACTTAATTTAGACTTTTTAATTTTAGCACAATTATTGAGTTATGGCAATACACTTATAAGACAATATTTAACTTCAAAAAATAGTTAACTTTTACAATTAAAAAATCTGGTTAAGGTATTTACAAATAATACCAAGTTTGATAAAATTGTTTTGTATTGATTATTTCTGTTTCCCGAAGGGGAAAGGGGGATTTTTTGTGAAAGAAACCACTAACAGACCAATACCCGAAATATATAAAACTCTTTACACAGAAAAAGTAAAGGGCGAGTCGCTTTTTCTTATAGTTGGTGACTTAAATTTAAAGGGTAAATATGGTGAGTCAATGCTCGCATTTACAAAAGACAAACTTTTTGCATTTGACTCTTGTTTTGATGATTCTTTTATATCTGTTGATTACAAAGATATTGAAGAAGCAGAGGTAAAAAGAATGTATGGTAATGCATTCTTTAAAATCAAGTTAAAAGGTGAAAATAAAAAGAAAAATATTTTAAGATTTTCTTATGCCGCTGCAGAAGTTGCCGATGCCGCCGCAAACTTCATAAATGTAGTAAATGAAAATGGCTTTTCTGAATCAGAAGTCGAAGTTGTAAAATCAGTTTATATGAAACAACGTTCCTTTTGCCCTAAATGTGGCAGAAAGTTGCCGAAACCTGATGCAGAATGTATAAACTGTTCAAGCAAAAGTCATATTATCGGTAAATTCGCAAAATATGTTGCTCCTGAAAAAATGTCTCTTATTGTCTGTATGCTGCTTTCAGTTGTTGCGACAGTTTTGTCACTTGTTCCACCATACATCACAAAAATTATGGTTGACGATGTTATACCAAATAAAAACGCAAAAAAGCTTATAATAGTTCTTGTGTGGCTTCTTGCTGTTTATGTGCTCCAGTACATAGTAAACGGTATAAGGTCATATAAATTAAGAATTACAGGTAATAAAATTACACTTAACTTAAAGAAAGATATTTTTGAAAAAGCGCAGTATTTGCCAATGAGCTTTTTTGATAAAATTTCAACTGGTTCTGTAATTAACCGTGTTAATTCAGACGCGGGTACTATTCAGCAATTCATTATGAAAATATCGCAGGAAGCGGTAGTTCAGGCGTTTACTTTAGTCGGACTTGTAATTATAATGTTCGCAATGAGCTGGAAACTCGCTTTGTTCTCACTTATTCCTGTTCCGATTGTTGTTGTAGTCGGTAAAATGTTCAGTAAGGTTTTAGGGCCTAAATATATGAGACTCTGGAGAAGACACTCTGCAATATCAACAATGCTTGCAGACTCAATTCCAGGTGTAAGAGTTATTAAAGCATTTACCAACGAAAAAAAGACAATAGATAAATTCAATAAATTCTGTGACGAATGGTTCAAAGAAGATAAAAAGGTTGCAATTCCTGCGGCTATATTCCCATCAATTATAACATTCCTCGTAACTTGTGGTTCACTTGTTATTTGGTTCTTGGGTGGTAATCTTGTTATAGGTGATGACAAAGATGTTTCTTTAGGTCTTTTGGTTTCATTTATAACATATGCTAGTATGTTCTATAATCCTGTTAACTTCTTTGCAAATATCGGCGATACATATCAGAATACTTTAGCATCTGCAGAAAAAATTCTTGATATTTTAGACGCAGAGCCAGAACACGATTTCGGTCACGATAATACTCTTGAAAGAATGCGTGGTAAAATCGAATTTAAAAATGTTAACTTTGCATTTGACCGTTCTAAAAAAGTTCTTTCAAATATCAATCTTACCATTGAGCCAGGTGACATTGTCGGTATTGTAGGTACAACTGGTAGTGGTAAATCAACACTTATAAATCTCTTAATGAGATATTATGACGAATATGATGGCGAAATTCTTGTTGATGGTGTGAATGTCCGTGATATAGATATGAAATATTACAGAAATTCAATAGGTTTCGTTCAGCAAGAACCGCTTATGTTCCGAGATACAATCTTTAATAATATTGCTTATGGCAGTAATGTTTCACACGTCGAACAGGTGCTTCACGCAGCAGAAGTTGCAAATGCACACGGATTTATTTCAAAACTTCCTGATGCATACGACACTATGCTCGGTGAACGCGGTGTAGGTCTTTCTGGTGGTGAAAAACAACGTGTTTCAATTGCCCGTGCAGTTCTTAAAAATCCAAGTATTTTAATATTTGACGAAGCGACTGCGGCAGTTGACTCTGAAACGGAAAGTCTTATTCAGAGTGCTATCGAAAGACTTATAAGTGGTAGAACAACACTTATGATTGCTCACCGTCTTTCTACTTTAAGAAAGGCAAATAAAATTGTTGTTGTTGATAAAGGCGAAATTATTGAGTGTGGTACACCTGAAGAACTTATGGCACTCAAAGGTAAATATTATAAACTTATAGAAATTCAGTCTATGGGCGAACAATTACAAAAACGCAAGGCTGAAGAGAATTTTGAATAGGGGGTGCAATATATGCCACGTTATGTAGAAGGTCCTGACATTCGCCTTACACCAAACGATGTTGTTTTCGTTGATGTTGAATTTTACACAGGTGAAAAATTTACAGGCGTTGAACTTCGCAGAATGTTTCCTATAACAGGTCTTACCAAATATATTGCACTTGTTGATAGTGAAGGCGAGCAAATCGCAATTATACGTGATTTAAACGACTTGATGGAAGAATCAAGGGCAGTCGCAGAGAAAGTTTTGGAAGAATATTATATGATTCCGAGAATTACAAAGTTTTTGAAAATGAGCGAAAAATTCAAAATATGGATGTGGACTGCAGAAACTGATAAAGGCGTTTACACTTTTGAAATACGAAACCATATAACAGCTGTGAAACCCTTATATGATGGTCGTGTTTTAATAAAAGACGCAAACGATAACAGGTACGAAATTCCTGATGTTAAGCAATTAGATAAGAAAAGTCTTAAAATGATTTTACCAAAAATATAAAGGAGAGATAGAGTATGAAACTTCTTATAGCAATAGTAAATAATGAAGATAGTGCAGTTGTTTCTTCTGCACTTACAAAAGAAGGTTATTCTGTTACAAAACTTTCAACAACAGGCGGATTCTTAATGGTTGGTAACACAACATTTTTGATCGGTGCTGAAGATGATAAGGTACAGAAAGCAAAAGAAACTATCAAAGAGCATTGTAAAAGAAGAACACAAACTGCTCCATCAACACAAGCACTTGGTAGCGGACTTCGTGAAGGTGACCTTGGTGCAGAAGTTGCAGTAGGTGGTGCAATTGTATTCTCATTAGAAGTAGAAAGTGTGGATAAGTATTGATGAAAAAGTATTTAAAAGAATTAGTAATTGCAATTATTGAAATAGCATTTCTTTACTTATTCCCATTAATACCAATGGGCAACAGAGATGCTCACATTATTCTTCTTTTAGTTATTACACTTGTTGTTGGTATAGTTGGTGTTGCAATATCTGATAAGAAAATTAAATTCTTGTTCCCGATATTTGCAACAATAATGGTAGTACCTACAATGTTTATGTACTATGAGTCAAGAGTTTATGGTAATATCTTCTGGATGTTTGTATTCTCTACTTTAGCAGTAATTATTGGTGAACTCCTTCGTCTTATTGTTTTAGGAATTATTAAGTTTGTTAAGAAGATTAAGGGTTAATATTCTGTATTAAAAAATGAAATTGGTAAGGGGATAAAACTCCCTTTACCAATTTTTTTCATTCATTTTGTAGAAAAAGAGAAAAATGTCGAAAAATATTGACCAAAAAATTTTGTCGGTTTTGACATTTTGCGTCAAAAAAATCCTTTGTGTGACATTCTGCGATACCGCGAAAAATCAAAGTTTTGTTTATAATCACGATTGTTTTAAAAGTCTATTGCACTAATTTTAGAGGGGTGCTATACTTTCGTTACTAACGGAGGTGCATTAAATGAACAAGCAGTTGTCTGTACTTTTAGCAGACGAAAAAAGCGAGAGTGCGTTAGATTTAGTGTCAGCACTCAAAATGAACTCAATGGATGTGAGAGTTTGTGAAAAAAGTGGTGCAACATTACTTCAATTGATTGAAAACAAAACACCAGATGTAATAATTATGGATGCCTTTCTTATGCATATAGATGCTTTGGGTGTTTTACAAAGATTAAGTACATTAAAACTTATGAAAAAACCACTTGTAATAGTTGTTTCAAGTATTGACAAAAGTCACTTTGAAGCAGAAATGATAAAAGCGGGAGCTGATTATTATTTCCTTAAACCAATAGAGCCATCGCTTTTAGCGGAGAGAATTCCACAACTTTACAGTTGGAAGGATATAGGCGACAACAAAAGAGAGCCATTATCAAATGATGAAAAAAGTATTGAAGTAACAATTTCAGAAATTATGCATCAGATTGGTGTACCTGCTCATATAAAAGGCTATCAGTACCTGCGTGAAGCAATTAAACGCTCAGTTTACGACCCTGAAATGCTTAACTCAATTACAAAAATACTTTACCCTACAGTAGCAAAAACATTTTCAACTACATCTTCAAGAGTAGAAAGGGCAATCCGTCATGCAATAGAAGTTGCATGGGATAGGGGCGATGTAGATGTTTTATCATCATATTTCGGCTATACTATACAAAGTCAGCGTGGTAAACCAACAAATTCAGAATTTATTGCAATGATTGCTGATAAGCTTCGCCTGAAAATGAAAATATCTTAAAATCAAAAAGTATTCACCTTAATTTTATTGACTTTATTTTATAGTGTGATAAAATTAAGGTGACGGGAGCTGAACCTCGTACGCCTAAAATTGTAAATCTTTTGGCACATTAAGGCGTTTTTTGTCTCGTTATACGTCAGTATGACTTCGCCAAAGAAACACCTTACTGCACCAAAATCTTTACAATTTTAGGTGCGAGCAGTTTTGTAAGACAAAAAATTTTTCAGTAACAAGGAAAAACTCGCAGGAATACTGACGTATTTCAAGAGTTTTGACGATGTTAGTGGGAATTTTCGTCTTCCAAAACCGTGCGATGTTCAGCTCCCGTCACCTTAAAGGTGAATATTTTAATTTTCAGGAAGTGTTAAATTATGGAAAAATACGCGAGATTCAAATATATGCCTTGTTTACCTTTGGGAGAAGATGGCAGAAGAATTACTGCTTCAAAAAAGCATACTGATTTATCAAGAAGAGCAGCAACTGAAGGTATGGTACTTTTAAAAAATGATAATAAAACATTACCTTTAAGTAAAGATTCAAAAGTTGCACTTTTCGGTAAAGCAACTATTGAATATATAAAAGGCGGTGGCGGTAGTGGTGATGTTTATGTGCCGTATATCCGTAATGTGTATGAGGGTGTAGAAGAAAAAATTACTTCACAGAATATCTATATGCCACTTATTGATTTTTACAAAGATTATGTAAAAAAAGAAAGTGTCAATATTCCGTCACAAGAGGAAATTAACGCTACTTGGGATATCGTTAATAATATGGATTTCTGCACAACCCGTGACGATATGACTTATGACACATTTGCGTCAATGCACGTAAAAGAACCTGCAATAGAAAGCAGTTTAATAAAATCTGCAAGTGAATTTGCTTCTACTGCCATTGTAACTCTCAGCCGTTTTTCTGCTGAGGGTGTTGACCGCAGACCAATAGAGGGTGACTACTACCTTTCAGATGTAGAAAAAAATCTTTTGGACGAAGTTACAAAGTGCTTTGAAAAAGTAATAGTTGTTATAAACTCTGGTGGTGTACTTGACTGCGAATATTTAGCAGAAAACTCTGGTATAGGTGCAATTCTTATGAGTTGGCAGGGCGGACTTGAAGGTGGTAGCGCTATCAGTGATATCATCTTCGGTGATGTGAATCCATCAGGCAAATTAGTTGATACTATTGCAAAATCTTATGACGCTTACCCTGAAACAAAGGAATTCTGGGAAAGTTTTGACTATGTTTATTATAATGAAGATATTTATGTGGGTTATCGCTACTTTGAAACAATTCCTGGTGCGAAAGAAAAAGTGCGTTACCCATTTGGTTTCGGTCTTTCTTACACAACATTTTCACATACAGGTAAAATGTGTTTCCAGAAAGATGGTAAAATCTTCGCTATTGTAGATGTTAAAAATACAGGCGATGTAGCAGGTAAAGATATTGCAGAACTTTACTACAGTGCACCACAGGGTGTTTTAGGTAAACCTGCAAGAGAATTAGGTGCTTTTAAAAAGACAAAACTTTTAAATCCAGGTGAGAGCGAAACACTTGTTATGTCATTTGATGTTTCATTTATGGCAAGTTTTGACGATTTAGGCAAAATTCAAAAGAGCGCTTATATTTTAGAAAAGGGTGATTATGAATTTTACCTTGGTACAGATGTAAGAAGTTCCCAAAAACTCGACTTTATATATACAGTAAAAGAAGATACAGTAGTAGAACAACTTAAAAACTGGTGTAAGCCATTTAAACTTGAAAAAAGAATGCTTTCTGACGGTAGTTATGAAAACTTACCAATGGGTGAGCCGGAATATTACTATGGCAAAAATGAACCTATAACCGCAAAAGCACCAGAAGAATTAAAGAAGTTTGATTTAGTAGGTACTGAAATTACAATGGATGAGTTCATTGCCCAGATGACTATTGATGAACTTATGTATATCGTTGGCGGTCAGAAGCAAGTTGGTATGTGTAATACAGGTTCATTCGGCGGTATTGAAAGACTTGGTATTCCTTATGTACCAACAGCGGATGGTCCTGCAGGTCTTCGTCTTATGGAGTCAATCGGTATTCCTGCAACTGCGTGGCCTTGTGCTACACTTCTTGCTTGTTCTTGGGATACAGATTTAATCTATGAAGTAGGTGCAGCAGGTGGTGCAGAAATAAGAGAGAATAATTTAGGCGTTTGGTTAGCACCTGCACTTAACATTCATCGTGACCCACTTTGTGGCAGAAACTTTGAGTATTATTCAGAAGACCCACTTGTTTCTGGTAAATGTGGTGCGGCGGCAATCCGTGGTGTGCAATCACAAAAAACGGCAGTTTCAATGAAACACTTTGCTTGTAACAATAAAGAAGCAAATCGTTACCAGAATGACTCCCGTATTTCAGAAAGAGCGTTAAGAGAAATTTACTTAAAAGGTTTTGAAATTGCAGTAAAAGAGGGTAAACCATGGACTGTAATGTCTTCTTATAACCTTATTAATGGTCAGCATACATCTGAAAGTTATGAACTTTTAACTGGTATTTTAAGAGATGAATGGGGCTTCGATGGTATGGTTGTTACTGACTGGGGCGTAAAAAATGACCCTGTAAAAGAAGTTAAAGCAGGTAATGACCTTAAAATGCATTGTGGCTACCCTGAAGACCTAAAAAAAGCACTCGACAGTGGAGACTTAACCCGAGCTGACCTCGAAGTTTGCACAAAAAGAATTCTTGAGATGTTTATGAAGTTGGCTTAGTTTAGGAAACAGAAACTAGGAACTAGGAATCAGGGGGATGATTGGTGGAAAAAACACTCAATCACAGAACACCTCGTGATGTCGCAAAAATCACACACTACTAATTAAAGTTACCAATTAAATATATTGTGTTTTTTCGTAAACCTATTTATATATATGTTAGACTTTGACGCTGACCGTTCCCTGATTTTTCTTTATGATTTAATAGATGAAGTATGTATTGAAATTATGGAGTGGTAACCATGGAAAAATATTGTAAGAAAGTCGCTGTTATATTTTTAGTTATAATTCTCCCTATTTATTGGATTTCGGTTATGTGCGTTGTATTGGGTGAAGTTGATATCTCTTATCAAGGTTTTGCAATAGATAGTAAAAATAATTTGTATATCGGTTATAATTCTGGTGTTATAAAAAAATATAATGAAAAAAACTTATAGGAACAATTTCCGCTCAGACAAGTCGAGGATATGATTTTACTATACTAGAAAATGACAATATATATATCGATTGTGGTGATAGAGCTCACTATATTGATTTAAACGGAAATGTTCTGGAAACGATAACGAAAGATATTCCTAAATTTACTGATTTACGCCCTTCAAGCAAAGAGTTTATATCCAAAGATGGAACAATCTACAGATTGGAAAATGCTTTTGGAAGAGTAAAGATTGTTAAATATTCGAATACGCAAAAAAAGATTATTTACGAAATGCCATTGTTTGATTTTTTTATGAAAGTTATTGTATCTTATGGAACAGTATTATTTATGATAGCAGTAACTCTGTTAGTGTGGAAGAATCGGAGACAATCAGAGGACGGATGATTGAAGTAAGAAGTAATAGTTAAGAAGTAAAATAAAAACAGGAAGCAGTGTTAATTCTACTGCTTCCTGTTTTCTGGTTCCTGGTTCCTGGTTCCTGGTTCCTAGTTCCTAGTTCCTAGTTCCTAGTTCCTGTCTTTACATCTTCCAACTCTTTCCTATGCGGAAAATCTACTGAAAATATATGGTCAATAAACGATTTGTTTAAATTATATCTTCTTGGTACTCCGTGAATGGACCATTCACTTTCATAAATAATATTGTGTTCTTCAAAAATTTCAAGACACTTCTGATAGTTATCAGAAACAATACTTCTCAAATCATTTTTCTTTTCCCACGAAATTATACTTTGTAACTGTGGGTCATTTTGTGATTTGTTTGTTAGTTCTGTCACGTGTTCATCTATTAAGTAGGCGGTGAACAATTTTAAAACAGATGTCAAAGTATCATTATGCCACATATCTTCAAAAATCTGTGAACTTAGAATTTTGTGATTTTTAAGGCAAGTAGTAAGTACTGGCAAAATTTCATCAGTCATTTTCGACCATTTTCTAAATGTGATTATATCAACCTTTAAAGTGTTTTCGTGGTATCTTGCGTAACCGATTGTAGCAAGTAATCTAAAAGCGTTTTCAACATCAACATCATAAATTTCTTCATCAATAAGCCAGTCTTCAACAGTCTTTCTGCTTACTTCTAAAACCTGATTTATAAGTATGTAGTAAAGAGCTATCATTTCATCATCTGTTGTAATGTTGAGTTGCTCAAAAACAGGGTTAGAAGAAATAAGGGTAGGGGAAGATTTGGTTGTGATTCTGTTTACTGTTACATTGTATCTGTTTATAAATGCATTCATTGCATTTGTTGCAACTGTAAGGCTTGGTGGAAGAATATCTAAAGAACCTTGAACAACATCGTAAATATAAGCAATATCTGCACTTACATCAAGTTTGAAAGTTCTGTAAAAACCTTTAATGAAACCATAAATCATATTCTGGGTTATTTCGGGGAGCATTACTGGTAAAAGAAGAGCTTCACCATCAAAAACAAAAGCACCAGTTAAATTGTTACAATAAGCACTTTCTAAAAATTTCATTGATAATATAGGAATGTTTACGCAACTGCATTTTAACATTGCGTTTATTTCATCAATATTATTCACTTTACCATCATTAGATGGTAAACCGCAAAGAAAAATAAACTCTTTTGGAATTCCCATATTCTGAAAATATTCAGAAAGAAGTGTAGCAATATTTTCTTCATTTATGTGGTACGCTATAAATATTTTAAAACGCTGTTCCATAAATCAGAAATCCTTTCACCCAAAATTCTCTAAATTACATTATATTATTCTTTATGCGAATAATCAACAATATTTTTACTTGTTCTGTTATTTTTGTTAAATGTTATAATTGAGGTGTGTTTGGTTTATAACTTTTGCCATACATAATACTTAAAATATCCGACACTTGTTGTGTAAATTATTTCGGATTTTGTCAAATTTTTATCAACCCAAAAATTATTGTATAAAAGGTAAAATTTTACGGAAAAGTTTTGTCTATTTAGAATTATTGACAGTTGAAATTAAGTGTTATATAATCTTTAAGATAGTGTATTGTGATAAATTATGCACTTTTATAGATACTATTAAAAACAATTAAAAGCTCATTGAAAGGTAGGTTCTAAAATGGCTTCTAGATTACGCGGAATAAAACTTAAGAGCAGTAAAGCAACTGAGGGTATGGCTTCGGTTAAAATGTCTGCTCCAAAGACTGTTACTATTCCGATGTCAATGCACATTGGTAAGCCTGTTACACCAATTGTAAAAGTAGGTAGTGAAGTTAAAGTTGGTACTCTTATTGCAGAAGATGCTAACAATCTTTCAGCCCCGATTTATTCAAGTGTTTCAGGTAAAGTAACAAAACTCACAGATGTAACATTATCTGATGGTAAAGTTGTTCAGATGGTTGTTATTGAATCTGATGGTGAAATGACTATTGATGAAAACATTAAAAAACCTGAAATTAATTCAAAAGAGGATTATAATTTGACTACAAAAATTGCAATTACTGGAAAAAGTGGAAGCGGAAAAACTACAATAACAAGAGCTTTTCTTTCTGTTATAAAAGAAAAATATCCTGAGAAATCAATTCTTTTATTTGATAATGATTTAGCTGGAGAATTAGGTCATACGTTTGGTTTAGATATTAGAAATACCATTTATGGTATTAGAAGTGGAAAACACGAATATAGAACAGGTATTCCTCAACACATGACTAAACATGAATATGTTGAATGGGCTATTGAGGATATTATTGTACAATTAGATGAAAATGTTGATATAATTGTATCTTGGCTAACAGGTTCAAAAGATTGTCGTTGTCCGATTACAGAACAACTTAATGATGCTTTGCAAAAAGTTATTGAAAGATATGATTTTGTAATCTTTGATTGTGAATTTGATTTAAAATACTTAAATCTTTTAGTAGATTACCCAATAAACGAAGCTATTATTGTCTCAATGTGCGACAAAAACTCAATTTCAGTTGCATCAAAAATTGCAGATGTTGTAGCAATTTTCGGTTTAACCCAAAATTCTCCATCTTCTAAAACATTTATCTTAAATGAACATTCAAAATCTTTATATGTAACCTTTACATCATATGAAGCTAAAGTAGATGGAGAATAAGAATGTTCAAATGC